>JBBRUA010000181.1:0-6399 GCA_038248245.1 Pyrinomonadales bacterium
GCCGCAAACAGGATGAGGGTTAGTTAGCTATGCTGAAAAAAATTATCAAAAATGAGTGGCGAAATTTGTTTGCTGAAAGGAGTTTTTTCATTCTGGCGGCGGCGTTTTCCGTTCTGCTGATTTACGGCATCGTTAATGCGTCAAATTGGCTGGCGGAACGCAGCAATCAGACTCAGACTTTGACTGACGGACACGAAAAAAATCTCGCCGAAAAGCAAGAAAAAGTTCGGCAGGGCGTAAAAGCCTCGACCGATCCGAAAAATCCTCAACCCGATCCGGGCGATCCGTTCGAAATCGGGATGAATTTGCATTATGCGGTTTTGCCATTTCTATCGTCCACAGTTTTTTCAATCGGACAATCGGACGTTTTGCCGAACAGTGCCGGGATTGCGATTTCTACGCTCCAACGCACCGAAGCCGACAAAGAAGGTTTTGAAAATCCTTTGACTTTTTTGTCGGGGCGATTCGATTTATCGTTTGTTGTCGTCTATCTGCTGCCGCTTTTTGTGTTGGCATTAAGTTTTAATTTGCTGTCGGGCGAGCGAGAAACCGGCACTTTGCAATTACTTTTATCAAATCCCGTAACGCTCAAAAGTCTTTTAACGGCAAAGTTTCTCGCCCAAATCAGTTTGATTCTCGGAGTTGTTCTAAGCGTTGCGACAGTTACTCTGTTGCTGACTGCCAATGTCTCGCAGGATAACCTCATTGCCCGCTTTTTACTGTGGTTTTTGCTTGTTTCGGTTTATTCGGCATTTTGGTTTTCAGTCGCGGTTTTTATCAATTCATTCGGTTTTTCATCTGCGACAAACGCCGTCATTGCTTCGGCAACCTGGCTGATTCCGGTTTTGATTCTGCCGACGTTACTAAACGTGGAGATAGCGGCAATTTATCCCGTTCCGCCGCGAAATGAAGTTGTTTCGGCGATACGGAACGTCAAACTCGATATGCGACGCGACGGCGAAAAATTGCTCTCCGAATTCTATCAAGATCATCCCGAAATGATTCCGAAAGACGGCAAAACCGACACCAAAGATTTTGGTCTGGCTTTTGTTTATGTCCAACGTGAACAGAAAAAAAAGGTGCAAGAAATCGAGAATCGTTTTGCCGAACAACTCGCCAAACAGCAAAATCTTGTCAAAACGCTGCGATTTATCTCGCCCGCGGTCATCACGCAGGAAGCAATTAACGACATCGCCGGCACCGGCTTGGAACGCTATACAAATTTTCGCAATCAAGGCAAAGAGTTTGATAGAACGTGGGACGAATATTTCACGCAGAGAATTTTTCGCAACGAAATACTGACCGCCGATGAATTCGACCGCGTTCCGCGTTTCAAATTTAACGAAGAGCCGCTCGTAAATACTTTTAATCGAACGCTTTACGGCATTTTGTTTCTAATTATAATCACGGCGGCTTTGTTCTATCTATCATTCGGAAAATTGAAAAATTACAGGTTGGAAAAATGAAAAATCTATTCGGAATCATCGCAATATTGATCCTTGTCGTTACCGTTTCGGCACAAACCGATTCCAAAAAAGCCGAGCAGGAAGTTTTGAATTTACGGACGAAAATTCGCGAAGCTGTCAGCAAAAAAGATGAAACGGCGTTGAAAATATACTTCGCCGATGGCTTCACGCACACCCATGCGTCAGGCAAGGTTGACGACAAAGCCGAACGAATCGCTTTTTTCCTGAAACGCGAGCCAACGATCGAAGACGTTGAACCTGACGAGATTCGAATCTATTTCTTCAACAAAGGGTTGGCATCTGCTGTCGCCAAAACGACCCTAAAATTCGGAGAAGAGAATCGCGCATTTCAATGGACGGGCGTCTATTTCAAGGATAAAGGTAAATGGAAAGTTTTGATCACACATGTTACGGCGTTGAGAAATTGAAGATGACAATGAGCGTTGCGCTGGCTATTCTCTTCTTCTGTGTTTCGTCAAACGCTCAAGATTCGCTCAAAATCGTTCGCACGGAAACCGCACCGAAGGTCGATGGGATATTAACAGAAGGTGAATGGGACAATGCTCAAAAGGCAGTTCTTGAGAAGCAGTACGAGCCGCAGGAAAATGCGGCCGCGACCGAGCGTACAGAGGTGCTATTTCTTTACGATAAGGACAATCTTTATATCGCATTTCATGCTTTCGACAGCGACCCTACGGCAATTCGGGCACCGGTTTCGAAACGGGACGATATTGCTCTCGATGACAAGGTCGAGATATGGCTCGATACGTTCGATGACCGGCGCCGAACATATGCTTTTCGGTTTAATCCACTGGGGATTCAGGAAGACGGGATCTTCACGGACGGCGATTTCGGCAACCTAAACTGGGACGGGATTCTGACATCCAAAGGGTCGATAACGAACGACGGATACGTCGTCGAGGTTGCGATCCCGTTCAAAACGCTTCGCTATCAGATAAATAAGGACAAACGCTGGGGGATGCATCTGTTTCGGCGAATCGCACGCAAGCAGGAGAACACGACCTGGATGCCGATCTCACGGAACCGCGAGAGCTTTCTCATACAAATGGGCAGCCTCGAAGGGCTTGACGGGATCGAAACCAGCCGGACGCTGGATATAATTCCGACAGTCACGCTTTCGCGAAATGGAACACGGGAAGCAGATTCGACGGTGCCGTTTGGTGCGAGATTCAATGAGGTCAATAAGCTAGATATCGGCGTGACCGCGACGTACGCCATCACACCGAATCTGATCCTATCGGCCACGGTAAACCCTGATTTCTCCCAAGTTGAGGCTGACGTGCCGCAGGTTTCGGTCAATCAGCGGTTCCCGCTGTTCTTCGCCGAAAAGCGGCCGTTCTTTCTCGAGGGTGCCGAAGTTTTTCGGTCGTTCTACTCCGCCGCACCGCGCGTTATTGACACACGACAGATCGTCGATCCAGATTGGGGAATCAAACTGACTGGAAAAATTGGAAAGAATACGATCGGTTTCCTGAGCGCGTCAGACCGTGCTCCGGGATTGAGGGTTCAACAGAGCGACGATAACTTCGGCGAGAACGCGCAATTCAATATCTTTCGCTATGGCCGTGACGTTTTGAAGCAATCGAGCATCGGGTTTTCGCTGACAGACCGGCGTTTTGCGGGCTCAGTAAATACGGTTGGCACGTTTGATGGCCGTATTCGTTTCGGCAATGACAAACAGCTTTTCGCATATCAGCTTTCCTACAGCAAAACGAAAGATCTCGACGGAACGAAACGGGAAGGGTCGAGTATCTATCTCGTTTACAACTATGAAGACCGCAAATGGGACTTCGGCACTTCACAATCGGGCATGGCGAGAAATTTCCGTGCCCAAACCGGCTTTATCCGGCGGACGGGATTCTTGCGGAGTTACGGCTATATCGGCCGAACTTTTCGCCCGAAAGAAAAATCGTGGTGGGTCAAGGTTCGACCATTCGTCGTCGCACTCGCGTTACGAGACGAGCGCGGAAATTTTGACGAAACGTTTGTCGATCCCGGCGTCGATCTGGGGTTCGCCCGCGGCATCAACCTTTACACATATTTTTCGACGACGCGTGACAATTTTTTGGGTAGGAGTTACACAACGCGGCAGTACGTCGCGAGGTGGAGCGTACTTTCCTTCGAGAAAATATCGGCGTCTGGTGTTTTCAGAACGGGAACGGGCGTAAATTTCGACACGTCGCGACCGGAACTTGGCGACCTTTTGGACAACACGCTCAACGTAACCGTTAAACCGTTCAACAATGTGAAGTCCGAATTTCTTTGGTTAAGAAGCAGCCTAACTAGCCGAACCGGCGGCGATAGGCTTTTCGCACAGGACATCTATCGGAACCGAACCGTCTATCAATTCAACCGCTTTAATGCCATCCGCTCGATTGTCGATTACGATACCTTCTCACGCCGGGTCGGCGTGAGCCTGCTCTATGGCTACACACCGCGGCCAAACACTGCAGTATATGTAGGTTACGGAGATGCACTCCTCAATGGTATCGATCCGCTCAACGGCAACCAGCGAAGTGGCCTTAGGCGAGAATCAAGAACGTTTTTTGCAAAATTTTCTTACAACTATAGATTTTGATACTCTGCCTTGGAATGCAGGAGAAATTTTATGAAGCTAAATTCATTTCGGACTCTGATTGCGATCGCGACCATATTTGCTCATTGCCCGAAATCCAAAGAAGTACATGGCGAACTACAAGCTTGGCGCACGGAGCAAATTCCCCGCAATACGCTCAGGTGAAAGGCTTTGAGTTTAAGAAAGTCTCGTAAACGAACGCTTAGGTGAGAATTAATTGTTCATGCACAATCATTGAGGAGCTCCCATCAAATAGCCCGTCGTAAGTCCCTTGTCTTTAAACCAAGCTTTGAGAGCACTCTTGTTATCTGCGAGATTGCGGTCGATTTCGGCACCTACCGGAGACTTCCACATACTCCAATTGACCAAGCGCTCTACCACCGATTTTACCCGAGACAAATCTTCAGAAGTGAGATCACGGTAGAAAGGTCTTGCTCGTTCGTCAGAATCGGTAATATCAAGCTTCGCCGTGATTGCATCCTTCAAAAGCTCACTCCACGCTAGAATAGGTTTCGATCCAAAGATTCTATTGAGTTTCCGCTGGTTCTCGTCATTAGGTGATGCAGACCCGTTCCATGAAGACATTGCCAGATCGTAGAGCATATTCATCAGGGAAATGACGTTTGCTATCTCCTTTTCTCTTTTATAACTCTCGCTTGCCATATCCTCATCGGTTGGGTCAGTGTAAAGAAAATGGGCGAAAATCGACTTCGTCAGCATATCGATTGTTATTGGCTTGTCTTTCGTGCCACGATTCGCCTTCGAGACAAATTCGTTGAGCTTGTTCTCGGAATTCTCCAACATCAATTTATAAAGGTAGCTTCTAAACCGTTTATTTAAATCGGCCTTTGTAAGAGCTTGTCCAGACTGTTTTTCCAAGTACCGCATGAATCCCGCTTCACTCTTGATACTGTCATCTTCGAGCAGTTTATAGTTCTCGAAATCCGCACCAAATTCGTCACCCAGCTTGAGTACCATTATCGACGAATAAAACCGTGTCTGTGAGAACTTGTCGTGAGCGGAGATATTTGTGTTGTTAAGTACTTTTAAATCAGTGTTGATGTAAACCTTGCACTCAAAAGATAGACGGCCAGTCCACAACAACGCAGCCGTTTTATGCTGCCCATCAAACAGGACGATCTTCCGGCCACTCATACGTCCGATTGCGGGCTGGAGAACGGGGTGATTCTGGAAATGGCGGAAAAGATTAAAGACCTTATCCTGAATCAAGTAACGTGGCTGCAATCCGACCTTTTCTTCGTCTTTGTCATCGCTGTCTAAAATTTCAATCGGCAACGTTGCATAGAAATATTGCCAACCGGTTGTCGGACACGTGTAAAGATCGTAGGTTAAGGAGCCTGTAGGTGCGTGAAGGATTATTTCCTTACCTTCAATTTGGGTTGATACGGCACCGCCATATTCGTTTATGTCTTTCTTAGCCCTAAGGAAGTCGAGCAGATGTCTCAAAGTAAGTGCATCACCCTGTCCGAAAAACTCGTCCAATCGAAGTTTGACTCGGAAGTCCTCGAGAGAAAGCGGACCTTTCTGCTTATTGTGCGTTTCACACATCGGAGCAATATTGTTTAGCTCGGTATCCTGCGTGTCAACAAATGCTCTAATGTGATCGAACTGTAAAGCATCTTCGTCAGCGATGGGGTGACCTGACGCAAAGCATATGCGACCGTATTTGGTCAAAATAATCTGTTTTTCGTCATCATTAAGCTGACGCTTGAGGGTAATAGACATAAGCAATTTTCAAAGGGACTGTATTAAGAGTTATGATCTAATGATACTGAAAAGATAGACGCTTGGCGAGTCTCGATATTTTACCTTTGAGACACGAAAAGCGATGTTGCGTAATGCAAGATTCGACCTGCGGCCTCAGCGAAGCGGTCTGCGGATTGAGAGAAACGACCTGTAAATATAAATATTCGAACTGCGGATCACGAACTTTAAACTGCGGCGCAACATAAGCCGACTGCGACGTTCGAGATACGAACTGCGACATTCGAGAATCGACCTGCGGCTTGCGAGAAGCGACCTGCGAGACCAAGGCCGCGTTCGCCGTTGTTGTGTACGACCGGCGGTTCCTAAAACAGTATTTTGGCGGCGAATTGGAGAGAGCGGGTGCCGCCGACTGTGTAGAGGGAATTGAAGCCGGTTCCGGATGATCCGCTTAATTGGTTTGCGAGAACCGAATTCGCCTGACCGAACGTAAGGTTTCGCACGCCGGCGGGATTTGTGGCATTAACCGTGAACAGGTTTGAACTATCGACCGCAAAATTGACTTGATTCAAGACATTAAAAGCCTCACCGCGAAGTTGGAGCCGAAGTCGA
>JBBRUA010000182.1:0-6394 GCA_038248245.1 Pyrinomonadales bacterium
ATCCACATTTTCTCGCCGTTCAAAGTGTATTCAGTTCCGTCGTCGCTCAAGCGTGCAATAGTTGATGCTCCCAAAGCATCCGAACCCGAACCGGATTCGGTGAGAGCGTAAGCAGAAACGATCTCTCCCGAAACAATTTTCGGAATCCAACTTTTTTTCAAATCCTCAGAACCGAAATAGAGAATCGGCAGCAGGCCAATGGTCGCATGCGAACTTAAGGTGACTGCAAAACCCGACGCACTGCCTGTTACTTCAGCAATGATCGCGGCGGTCGTCTGGTCAAGGTCGAGTCCGCCAAGGTCGTCGGGCACGGTCGCCCCGTGCAAACCTAAGTCTCCGGCTTTTCGGACCAGATCACGGGCGATCTGCCAGTCGTGTTTCTCCATTGCAGGAAGCTGGGGGCGGACTTCCGATTCGACAAATTCGCGGCATGTTTCAGCGATCATCCGATGTTCTTCGGTAAAATCTTCGGGCGTAAAAATCTCATCCGGCGTGCGGTTTTCGATTAAAAAGCTGCCGCCGGTAATTTCCTTTTTCTGATTCGTTGCTTCCATTATATTTAATGTCCTGAATTTTAGGTTACCTGCTGAGGATTTTGAAAGAACAGCAGTTTTTCGCCGCAAAGGAAGAAAGATTTGTCACTTCGTATTAGTGTGGATCTGTGTCCATCGGGGTCCGATGATCCTGTTTCTTTCCCTTTTTCTTAATTGTAATTACTTACTTATTCACGGAAATGATTTCCCGGAGTTTTGTTTGGAGCGAACTGAGAAATGCGCCGGAATCCTTTAGTTGTACTTGAGTAAATTCGATCGCGACCATATCGCGGTCAACATCAATCCATGCTCTTGTTCCAAAAGCCCCGGAATGGCCATACGTAAGGGCTAAGCCGTTCGGTTCAATCCGATTTAGAGCGAGCCCGAGGCCGTAGCCTTCGCCAAAAACAAACTCGCTGCCGGCCGATTTTGTTTGTTTTGTGCGCATTTCCTTAACCACTTTTTCAGTCAAAATTCGCGTCCCGTTGTACGTGCCGCCGTTTGCCAGCATTTGAAAGAACGCCGCCAAATCGTCGAGCGTCGAATCCAGGCCGCCCCCTGCGGAAATGTAGCGGCCTTCACCAGCTTTAACTGATTTTGGCTCGGCCGCTAGTCGAAAGCTCGTGTTTTTCATCCCGAGCGGCTTATAGATCCGTGCCTGTAGGAGGTCTTCAAATGCCCTTCCGCTAGCGGCTTCTGCGACTCGGGCGGCAATGTCCATTCCGACACCGCTGTAAAAAAACTCTCCCGGAGCGACCAGATTTCCTTTCGCAGCAATCATCCGTGAAAAGTCCGCCAAACTTCCCGTTGTCGGCCTACCGCCAGGATAGGCTCCTTTGATTCCGGAAGTGTGCGAGAGAAGTTGTCGAACTGTCGCATTTTCAACCCTCGTGCCTTTAAACTCAGGCAGAAATTTAGAGATTTTGTCGTCGAGATTTAATTTGCCGTCGTCAACAACGGTCAATACAGCCGCGGCGGCGATGGATTTCGTATTCGACGCGAGGAAGACCGGCTTATCAACTTCCAGATTGCCGAACGCTTCCTTAAAAATGATCTCACCCTTGTGTGCCACTAGCAGCGAAGCACCCGGCACCGTGGCATCATCAACGCCTTTCTTTAGGGTCTTGCGCAGATCTTCGATATTTGCTGCCGTGAGGCCGTGCTTTAAAGGGTCGCCCATCCGCAATCCGCCGGAATTGGATGTTTGCACCGATAATATCTCAGGCGTTTTGGCATCGCCCGCCTTCGCCGGGGGGGTGCGTCCGGCGATGAAATCATCGATCATCCGCGCGACTTCTGGTCCCTTGTCTTCCTGCAAAAAATGCTTTGTTCCAGGAACCGACGCGACTGCCCAGATTGAAGAATCGGCGAAAATATCCTTAAACCTTTCGAGCTGTTTTGGGTGAACACGTTCGGAATCTTCCGAAAAGCAAATAAACACAGGCTTTCGCCATTTGCGGAGGATTTTTTCCGCTGCGATGTTTTCGGCGATTCCTGGACGCCCCGGTTTGAGCGGAATCAGGAAGGTCATCTCTCTCGCTCCCTGTGTTAGTGCGTCGTCGCCATATGGAGCGTCATAAGCGTCAAGTTCGGCCTGCGTAAGCTGACGCAGAACATTAGCCTGGACCGCCGGGCCGAGTTTAATGTCCTTGGTGGTCGCCAAAGTATTTTCCCACCGAGCGAGGCCTTCTTTGTATCGGTCGGTAAAGTCTGCGTAATCCTCGCCAATATTAAAGCTTGTGTTCAAAACGACAAGCTTCGAGAACCATTCCGGGTGATCCGCGAGAACGCGCAGGCCGATCAATCCGCCCCAGTCATGAACGACCAGCGTCACGTTCTTGAATTTCATTTTCTCGAAAAATTTGGTCATCCATTCGACGTGCTGGGCATAAGTGTAATCCGACCGCGAAGCAAATTTGTCTGAGCGTCCGAACCCGATCATGTCAGGTGCGATAACGTGATTGTCTTTGGCAAGGATAGGGATCATCTTGCGGTACAAATACGACCACGATGGCTGGCCATGAAGCAAAACGACGGTTGGAGCGTCCTTTTTGCCTTCATCGACATAGTGCATCCGCAGTCCCTTTTCGATCTCGATGTAATGCGGCTTAAACTTATAATCGGACAGATTTGCAAAGCGCTCGTCGGGCGTTCGCAGGATCTTGCCCTGCTGTGCCGGAACGAAGGCGGACAACAAGAAAATGATGCCGATCGCGAGGAGAAGATTTTTTTTGCTACTCATTGTTAGAACTCCCAAATTTATTTGGCCGCGAAGATTGCTCTAAATGCTCTTGTCAGAGCCCCTCCGACCGGTTCAAGCAGTTCCGGCCCAGTCACATCTGGCAGATCTGTCGGAACGTGATGGAAAGCATTGCTGCCAACAAGACCGAAGGCTCGGTAACCGTCCTTTAGAAGCAAATCAACCTCGCCGATCGTACGATCGGTTATGACGGCCATCGTGCCGTCAAAGGATTTGGACAACGGGGCCGCTAGTTCGCGTGCGGCATAAACAGCGCGGCGCGATTCTACTTTACCTGTCTTTTGCAAACCGTCAGGGGTTTTCTCATAACTCCAGACCGCGAAATTCGCACCGAGATGTAGCCACGCAAAAACGTCTTCTTTTTTTGGTGCAAGTGTTTTTAAAAATGCCTTCATACCGAGTCCGCCGAATTCGTGTCCAGATGTCGAAACGAACAGCCAATTTGCGTCGAGGTCGGATTTTGCTGCCCACCGTGCCAAGCCTAAAAACATTGCAACCCCGGCACCGCGTTCGCCGGCACATCCAAACCAGCCGCTTTGAGGAGTAGAAACTACGATGAGTTTCTCGCCTTTACCGAATCTACCCAGCACATTTTTTGCCTCAGCCTGACGGTCGGTTTTGCCCTGCAAGATCATTTCGGCAGGCGAGCTTTTCGCTGCTGCCCCTTCTAGTTTTTCCAGATCCTGCGAACCTACGCATAAAATCGGAACGGACCACGGCTCGGTCGTAAGCATGGCGTTCAGCCCGATAATCCCGCCTGTCGCACCTTCGGTTACAGCAACAATTCCGACGGCGCCGGATTGTACGGCCCTATCAATGATTTCCTTATGCCCTGATGTTCTAAAAATCGACGCGCGGCCGTCGAACGGGAATTTTACAAGGGCGATGAAAGGTTCCGCTTTGTCGCCGCCTTTTTTGAAGGGTGCAGTTAATACTCGCGGATCCGTCGTTTTCGGATACCAGAGCGGAAACGCAGATAGACTTTTCCCACCGACCTTCAGACTGATTTGTGCTGGAAAAAACTGAACCGCGTTAAACGGCTGAAACTCGGTTGAATAACCAGCCGCTCTTAATTCCTTAGCCAGCCATTGGGCCGTCTTAATATCAACTTCGGTCGCCGTCCGATGTTCACCAAAATCGACATATCTTTGGACATCACGGAATAGATTCGCGCCCGACAAGGGGTTTTTGTCATTGTTCTCACCATTCGCAGAAACTTGACCTAGGCCGTTCTGCGGAAGGATGCATTTCGCACCAAGAAGTCCCAATCCGCCAATTAATATTTCACGTCTTGTTAAAATGAAAGAATTGTTTAGGGCTTTCTTTTTCATGATCTTCGTGTATTCACTATTGACAGTCTCAAACTACTCTATGATGAACCAAGACCGAAAAGAGCTGAAATGATTCCTCTTCGCCCGCAATCACATTGACAAAAGTGTCAGGTTCAACTAAGCTACCTACCGATTGGTCGGTTTTTAATTTAGCTCATTACTTTTTTTTTAGCAACCCTGCGTGTGACGTAAGTCTTAGACGATGAAGATTGCATTTTTCGGAGCCGGGGGATTGGGATCGTTTTACGGTGCGATGCTTCACCGGAGCGGGGTGGAAGTCTGGTTTATTGACCGCGGCGAACAGTTGAAAGCATTGTTGGAAAGAGGTCTTAGAGTCGAAAGTCCCTATGGTGATTTTGCTTTGGAAAAAGTCAATGCGACAGATGACACATCGGAGATCGGTGCGGTCGATCTCGTCGTTGCCTGCGTCAAACAATATCAAACGGCTTCGATTCTTGACGCACTCGTTCCACTCATAGATTCGCAAACGACTTTGATGTTGTTTCAGAACGGAGTCGAAGGGCACGAAATACTGATCGACAGATTCGGTGCGGAAAAGGTGATTGGCGGCGTTCCAATCATCAGTTCAAATTTAGTCGAACCTGGATTCGTCCATCACGTGGCATCTGGCGAAGTCGTCATTGGTGAGTTTGACGGTTCAGCAACCCAACGGGTTCAAACTATCGCGGACGTTTTTCAACAGGCAGGAGTGCCAGCAACGGTTTCGCCGAATGTACACGAGATCCTGTGGCACAAATTATTGTGGAATGTCGGATTTACGGGCCTCATCTGTTTAACCGGTTGCGATTCGCAGGAACTGATGAATGAACCCGAAACCCGAAGGTTGATTGAAAATGCGATCCACGAAGCAATTGAAGTTGGCGAGGCACAGGGTTACGCTTTCGCACCCGATCATCTCCATATGTTGATTAAGGGGACGCAGGCCCAGCCGCCGATCCGGACATCGATGTTGCTCGATCGTGATGCCGGCAGACCGCTTGAATACGACGCGATCACGGGAGTGGTCGTCCGGCGCGGCAAGCAGTACAACATCGCAACGCCGACAAACGACCTGATTTACGCGACGCTAAAGGTGGTTGACGCACACAATAGAAGGAAGATGATGAATATGGATGAAGAAAACTACATCCCTGTACTTTAATTAGCATCCGAACCATGGCAAAACAAGCGATCCAACGCGGCTACATTGTCGTTCTCGAAGAACGGTGCAAAGGTTGTGAACTCTGCGTTCCGGCCTGCCCGGAAGATATTTTGCTGATGGGCCAAAGGACAAACAAGTCGGGCTGGAATTTGGTCGAGACTCAGGATATGGAAAAATGCATTGCTTGCAATTTATGCGCCCTCATCTGTCCGGATCGTGCAATTGACGTATATCGTTTCGACACACCGCTAAAGGTGGAAGCCGAAGTGTTGGTAGGGGAATTGGTAAATGGTTGAAAACGGCAATAAAAACGGAGCGAAGCTGATGAACGGCTGCCATGCGATGGGTTTGGGTGCGATCCGGGCTGGCTGTCAATATGTTGCGGCTTATCCAATCACGCCACAGACCGAATATCTTGAATATATGTCCCAGGCACTGCCGGAAAACGGCGGCGTGTTTCAACAGCTCAATGACGAGATCAGCTCGATAATGGCCTGTTACGGAGCGGCGGCAGCAGGTGCGAGGACGATGACGGCATCGGTCGGACCTGGATTGACCCTGATGATTGACGGTCTGGCGAATGCGGCCGGTGCTGAGTTGCCGATGGTTATTGGTGCGATGACCCGGGCTCACGTCGGAGTTTCCGCCGGACTTCTTCCCGCACAGAGCGATATACGAATGCTCAAAGGCGGCGGCAACAAGGATTATCATTTACCTATCCTCGCACCGACTTCGTGTCAGGAAACTGCGGAACTCACCTTTAAGGCGTTTGAACTTGCGGAGAAATATCGCACACCGGTTGTCGTTGTGATCGACGGTTTTATGGCGAATATGATGGAAGCCGTTAAATTCCACAGGGACGTTCCGGTCCACGAACCGTGGGACTGGTCAGTTGGCCACACACGCGATGCACAGGTTTACGTGACGAGCTACTACACGCCGGAATCAGACACGGCGACCACTTATTGTTTGCAGGAAAAATACGCGGCGATGCGTGAACACGAAGTTTTGTATGAAGAATTTATGACGGACGATGCCGAATTCGTTATCGTCGCTTTCGGAATTATGGCTCGCGTCGCCAAACAGACGGTCGTTACGGCACGTCGAA
>JBBRUA010000183.1:0-6354 GCA_038248245.1 Pyrinomonadales bacterium
GAGATCTCCGGCGACCTCAAAGGCTATAAACCACATATGGATATGGAAACTAAGATGGGTAACCACATCCATGTCATTCTCGACAACCAACCGTACGAGGCGTACTACAATTTGGATCAGGAGTTCGAACTGAAAAATGTGAGCGATGGCGAGCACACGCTTCGAGTTTTCCCTTCGCGTCCGTGGCACGAAAGCTACAAGAATGAAGGTGCGTTTCAACTGGTAAAATTTTCGGTCAAAAACGGCGGAGCCGACACCACCAAACCCGCGACCGCGAACGGAGCTCCAATGTCCAACGCGAACTCGAACGCAAATACCGCGGCCGCCAAACCCACGCCTGAGGCAAAGGAAATGAAGGAAAGCACGGCCGGTGCGATCGATGCGACGAAGCCTCTGCTCACTTTCAGCCGGCCCAAAGGCGAATACAAGGGTGCGGACGCCGACGCGATCATGATCGATTTCTGGCTTTCTAATGTTTTGTTGCAATTTGACGATTCATTGACGATTCCGACAGCTTATCGAGTGCGTTATTCAGTTGACAGTGGCGAAGCCAAATTCATCGACAACTGGGGACCAATCTGGCTGTCGGGATGGACGGCGGGCAAGCATACGATCAAGCTCGAGCTGATCGACAAAGACGGAAAACCCGTCGAGAACGGCGGTTACAATACCACGACGCGTGAGATTACGGTAGTAAAATAAAATAGATCTCCGCGAAGGCACAATTGATCCATTTGTGCCTTCGCGGCCACCATACTGCTTTGCGGTTCCGTGCCTTTTCGTTTAATCTCAAAACTTCGATTAAATTTCGGTCAATTTTTTAGATCTTATGAGACGAGATACAACTTCGTGGTACAGCCACAATTTGAATATGGATATGCCGCTCGTGGCTTATGGACATGCGGGTTATCCGCTGCTGATGTTCCCGACGGCAGCGGCGGATTATTTGGAGTATGAGCGATTCTATTTGGTCGACGCGATCAAACCTTTTATCGAAGCGGGTCTGATCAGGGCTTACTCGATCAACTCGGTCAACAAATACAGCCTTTTGAATCGCGAATCGCATCCCGGCTGGAAGGTCGAGATGCTGTCGCGTTACGACAATTACATCATGGAAGAGGTCTTGCCGCTGATCCGCAACGAGTGCGGAGACGACGCACGACCGCTCACGACGGGAGCCAGCCTCGGCGCATTTCTCGCCGCCAACACCTATTTCAAACACAGCGATAATTTT
This sequence comes from Pyrinomonadales bacterium, assembly GCA_038248245.1. Classification (GTDB taxonomy): domain Bacteria; phylum Acidobacteriota; class Blastocatellia; order Pyrinomonadales; family Pyrinomonadaceae; genus OLB17. Next base: position 1,235 of record JBBRUA010000183.1, read on the forward strand.
CGCGGCGTGATCGCAATGAGCGGCAGCTACGACATTTACAATTATCTTGAAAGCTATTTCGATGAGAACGTCTATTTCAATAATCCGATGGCGTATCTGAAGAATTTGAACGACGATTTTCATCTGCCGCGTCTGCAGCACGCCGACTCGATCGTCATCGTAACCGGCCAGGGCGATTTCGAAGCTCCCGACCGCAGCCGCGACCTGTCAGGCGTTCTCCACTCAAAAGGCATCCCGCACCGCCTCGACGTCTGGGGCCACGACGTCGCCCACGACTGGGTCTGGTGGCGAAAAATGCTCCCATATTACCTCGGCGAATTTCTACGCTAGTCAGAACCGCCCGCGTTTGCGGGCGGAGTAAAAGATAAAAGAAAATAGCCGCCGACATCTAAATCGGCGGCTATTTCGTTTTATTCTTGCATAGTCCGTCCGATAAGTGAGCAGATCTTTCGAAAAAAATGAGGCTGCCTTTTCAGACAGCCTCAGGGATTTTAACCGTCGCCTTTCTTGCCCTTCCGTTTTTCGCCGGCGGGTTTTTCGGATGGCGGGTCGGGCTTCGTTACGGACGGATTTATGTCCGTTCGTCTGATCACCGGAGTGTTTTCCAACGGAGCGACCGGCGGTTTATCCGGGTTGGGGTCGGTCGAGGGCGTCGTTTCTACCTTATCGGGCGGGAGCAGTGCCGGGTCGGTAACGGTCTTCGATGGGGCCGACGGCCCGCCTGCGAGACGACCCTTGACGTCGGCTTCGCTCAATTTTTCGAGTTCCTCGCGTCTATTTCGATCCGATAAAGCTTTGATGTCGCCGGGCATCGGCGGAGGTTCCGGGAAACTATCCTTCGGTTTGCCCTTCATAAAGCCGTTCATAAACGCGTTAAAATACGGCACCGCTCCGTGACCGCCCGTCATTCCGGCTCCCAAAGATTGTTTTCTAAGCGGATTACCCATCCAGATGCCGGTAACGTATGTCGGTGTGTAACCGATGAACCAAACGTCGGTTTCGTTGTTGACCGTTCCGGTCTTTCCGGCTAGCGGAAAGCCTGCGGCACTCGCACTAGTCGCCGTTCCGCCACCCTGTACGACGCCGCGCATCATTTTCACCATTGTTAGAGCAACGTATTCGCTCGTCACCTTTGACGTTGTATTTTCGAATTGCTCGAGTAACGTTCCGTCACGGTTGTAGACTTTGCGGATAAGATGCGGAGCGACGCGGACGCCCTTATTCGGAAATGCTCCGTAGGCTGATGTCATCTCAAGCAGTGAAGCCTCACTCGCTCCGAGTGCCGACGGCAAGCTGGGGGCCATCGGATTAGTGATGCCGAAGCGGCGAACCATCTGGCCGCCGGCCTGAATGCCGACCTGCTCGAGCAAGTGAACTGCCGCGAGATTGTAGGATTTCGCTAGAGCGATCTTCATCGGCACGTTCGGGTGACTCGGTGCCCCGCCGTAGTTGGTGGGCGACCAACCGCCGCGTTTGATCGGTGCTCCGGAAACGATCGAGTCAGGCGTCATACCGTCTTCGACAGCGGCCGTGTAAATAAATGGTTTGTATGCCGAGCCGGTTTGCCTCAGTCCCTGCGTCGCATTATTAAATTTACTCGTCTGAAAATCGTATCCGCCGACCATCGCGACGACCTCGCCGGTATGCGAATTTATACAGGTAATTGCCGCCTGAACCTCCGGCACCTGCATGAGGTCGACCTCGAGCGTTTGACTGGTCGTATCGACCTTTTTGACGAGAAATTCAGCTAAAAACCCCGGTTTCAGTTCAGCAACGGGCCGTTTTCCGCTGCGGCCCATATTCCCGGGACGAACGATCGCCTTGTATCTACCGAACCTGACGCCGACCTCATCAGACGACGGACTAGCCTTCATCACGAGGCCTTTTATGTATTCGCCATCCTTGTAATCGTCGCCGTACCAATCGGCGTGTTTGAAAGATTCTAGGGTTTTTGAGATCACTTTTTCGTCCGTCATCGGCTGGCCTTCTTCATCGAGCAGAATGTTCCCGTACTCCGAACGCCACGCCCGACCGCGGTCGTAGTCACGCAAACGCTGACGGACAGCCTGCGTCGCGAGCTTTTGTGCCTCGACATTGATCGTCGTGTAAACCTTTAATCCGCCCTGGGCGACACGTGTAGTGTATTTTTCTTCGAGATACTTACGAATGTCCTCGACCGGGTAATCCCAGGCGGTGGATTTCGGCTGCGACTGGTAATAGGCCGTATCTGCAAGCTTGATCTCGCGCGATTTGGCGGCGTCCACCTCGCTCTGCGAATATTTCTCGGGGAAATACTTTGTCATCTGATCGAGAACGATGTTTCGGCGTTCGAGAGCCTTTGCCCGGTTACGCGTCGGCGAATACTCAGGCGATTTCGGAATAGCCGCGAGAAGTGCCGCCTCGTCTAACGAAAGATCTTTAAGCGATTTACCGAAATAAGTTCGGGAACCGGCCTCGTAACCGTAAGATCCGGCACCGAGAAAGATGTAGTTCATATACATCTCAAGGATCTGGTCCTTTGTATAGAGACGCTCGATCTGCAGGGCGACGGCCCATTCATTTACCTTTCGGGTGTATGTTTGATCTTTGTAGAGGAAAAGGTTTTTGGCGAGTTGCTGCGTGATCGTTGAACCGCCCTCAACCCGTCCGGTCGTTAAATTTTTATAGATAACACCGACGATGCGGTAGGGATCGATACCGATGTGGTCGCGAAAGCGGTAATCTTCAATAGCAATTAGAGCATCGGTCACTTTGTCGGGCACGTCCTGGATCTTGATGGGAATGCGCTTTTCGATGGCGAACTCGGCTAGGATCGTTTCGCCGTCGTCGGCATAGATCGTGGTCACTTGCGGCGGACGATAGGTGGCAAGTGCCGATACCTCGACCGAGTAGCGCGAGTTATTAAGATAGTACGACGCCAGAACGCCCGTCATCGCACCCGCCGACAGCGCCAGCAACAATGACGTCAACATCAGCGTTATGGTCGAAAAACCGCCCTTCTTCGCTGGCTGTGATTCAACTTCGGTAGTTCTTAATTTTCTTACATCTCTGGCCATCTTAAAACACTCCTAATTTACAAAACGACGTAACCTGACACTAACCACAAAACCGATTGCAATAAATGTCGAAAGCAGGGCCGACAGCCCCGCGCTCATCAGCGGCAACGGCACACCGATGACCGGCAGAACGCCAAGCGCCATTCCGACATTCATAAATATCTGAAACGCCATTCCGCATACAATCGACATTATAACAAGCATTCCCGCCCGGTCAGAAGCCTGACGGGCACCCGCAATCATCCTCGAAAGTAAGATCGCGTAGGCTAAAAGCAATGACACACACCCAATAAAGCCTGTATTCTCAGCCGTTACGGCAAAAATAAAATCTGTTTGCGGTTCAGGTAAAAATTTCAGAACGCTCTGCGAAGTTTCCGTGTCGCCCTTTATGCCGGACAATTCTCCCTTACCGACGGTGATCGTCGATTGGATCGTGTGGTAACCGTACCCGCGCGGATCGACCTGATCGGGATTCGTAATGGCGAGGATGCGTTCCTGCTGATATCGCTTGATCTTTCCCGTTTCAACGCCGACATACCACGCCGCGGGTATCATTACCGCTGCCGTCACCAAAGCCAGTACGACATAGCGAACCTTAATCCCGGAGAGAAAGAACATTGCCGCAAGGATCGGAAAATAGGTAATAGCCTGCCCGGCATCCGGCTCGAGCATGATCAGTCCGACCGGCCCGGCAAAGATCGCACAGCCGACCAACATCTCTTTGAACGTCAGAGAATGCCCTTTCTTGCTGCCGAAATATTTAGCAAGCATGAGAACGGTCGGGATCTTAACGAATTCCGACGGCTGAAACTGACCGACGATCGGCAATTTGACCCAAGCCTTTTGCCCGTTCACCTGAACCCCAAGCGGAGTCAACACAAGAATGAGCAGAATTAGGCCAAAAATGTAAAAGAGGGGAGCTGTTTCGATCAAACGCCGGTAATCGGTAAAACTTACAACAACGAACGCCACCAGTGCGATACCGATACCAACTATCTGCTTCGTCCAGACGCTTTCTGACGGCAGAGCATTGTGTATCTGCCAGACGCCGAACGACGCAATTGCGATCGCCAGCAAAGCAGTCTGCCAGTCAAAATCCCGAAGGTCCTTTTTTTCGAAGATTGCTGCCACTACCTTACGGCGACCTCCTGCCCCTCAACCTTTGGCGGCACTCGTTTTGCCAGATAGGCCTCGTAGACTCCTTTGACGGCAGGTGCGGCGTGGCTTCCGCCAAATCCGACATTCTCGATCAAAGCAATGACTGCAATCTCAGGCTTGTACGCGGGGGCGAAACTTACGAACCATGCATGATCCTTTTTATCACCTACGTCCTTGCCGAGCTCGGCAACCTGAGCAGTACCCGTCTTTCCGGCGATATCAAAATCGGGAATGCGAATCGCTCCGGCAGTACCCCCACCGTTCACAACGCCCCACATTCCCTTGATGACGACATCCCATTGGTCTGGTGTTGCCTGTAGAAGCTTCGGCTCGGCTCGCAGGAATCCGGATGACGGTCGAGCGGCAAAATAATCGCTCTCGCCTATATTGCCAACGGCTGCAATCGCCTTAAATTCCTTCAAAAAATGTGGTTCATACATTCGACCGCGCATCCCAATTGCAGACACAGCCCGTAGCATCGAAATAGGTGTTACCCAAACAGTATCCTGCCCGATTCCCGAATAGACGGTTCGGATATCTGACCACTTTCCTTCATCACGAATTACCTTCGCCATCCATGATTTTGGTGTTTGCGAAACCTTTTCGTTGGGTAGGTCGATACCCGAGCGTTTATCATAACCAAAATCCTCGACCATTTTTACTATTCCTTCTATACCCATTTTCAGAGCAAGGCGATAATAATATCCGTCACATGATTTTGTGATCGCGTAACTAAGCGGCGGTGAACCGTGGCTGCCCATACAGCGGGTAAATTTACTGCCGATTTTGATGCCACCTCCACACACAAGATTAGATTGAGCAACCGTAATTGCCCCCTGCTGTAGTCCCGCGAGGGATTCCGGGATCTTCCATGTTGAACCGGGAGGATAGCGCCCTTGAATAGCA
>JBBRUA010000184.1:0-6353 GCA_038248245.1 Pyrinomonadales bacterium
CACTCAAACCGGTCAACGCTTCGGAAATCTCGTCTGCGGTCATCAATCTTCGTTCCATATATTTTTAACTCAGTGCCTGTTGGGCTATAATTACGTTTTTTCCGTTATTTGTCGAAAGGTAATTATTAAATGTTTTTTTGGCCCAAGATACTATTATTCGCTCTTATTCTGACGGCAGTTTCGTGCGGCGGCGATAAAAAACCTGCCTCCCCGCTCGAAACCTTTAAAACCTATACGAAGGCGATCAAAACTAAAGACACGACCACAATGAAGCTTCTGCTCTCGACTGCAACGATCAAAATGCACGAGAAGGAAGCCAAATCGCAGGGAGTGAACGTCGATGATATCGTTAAACGCGAAACGCTTTTTACCGAGAATCAAAAATCGGTGGAATATCGTAATGAAATAATCGACGGCGAAAAGGCCACGCTCGAAGTAAAGAATTCCTCCGGAGCGTGGGAAAAAGTTCCATTCGTTTTCGAAGATTCCGCGTGGAAGATCGATAAAGTTGGATTCGCCAATCAAATGCAGAATGATATCGAAGAAGATCAGAAGAAAGCGTTCGACCAGATGAACAATTTTAACGTGCCGCCGAGTTTGCAGTAGAGGAGATAGTAGTGTCAGTTATCAAACCATTTTACGCCTTGCGTCCCGCCGCGGATAAAGCCAGTGAGGTCGCATGCGTTCCGTACGACGTCATATACGATTTCGAAGTTCGCGAATTGGTAGCGAAAAACCCGCTGAGCTTTCTGCGCGTGACCCGTGCCGAAGGCGAGTTTCCGGCGGGTGAAAAGGTCTCGGCTGAAACGGCGAACGACAGAGCGAGACAAAATCTCGAACAAATGATTAGCGATCATATTCTAGTCAAAGATGATGAGGAAGCCATATATGTCTATCGCTTGACCGACGGTGATCACAGCCAGACCGGAGTTGTGGCTTGCTGCTCCGTAGATGAATATGACGCCGACATCATCAAGAAGCACGAAAAAACGCGGCCTGATAAAGTGGAGGACCGCACGGCCCATATCATGGCAGTCAAGGCGCAGACGGGCTTAATATTCCTTGCTTTTCGGAATACGGACACGATCCGCAGCCTAATATCTGACGCGGTAAAGACTGAGCCGATCTACGACTTTGCCTGTTCCGCCGGCGTTCAGCAGACCATTTGGCGAATTACGCACACGCAGCCTTGGGCGGACGCTTTCGACAACGTTCCCGAGATCTACATCGCCGACGGCCACCACCGGGCCGAGAGTGCGAAACGTTCGCGCGATCTTTCGCGCGAGCAAAACCCAAACCATAACGGCCGAGAGGAATATAATTTCGTAATGGCCGGCGTATTTCCGTCCGAGGACCTAAACATCCTCGCCTACAATCGCGTCGTCCACGATCTGAACGGCCTTAGTAAAGAAGAGTTTTTGACGAAACTCGGCGACACTTTCATCGTCACCGAGACGACGGCGAAAAAGCCGGACGAACGGGGCAACATCTGTATGTATCTCGATGGACGTTGGTACGGGCTACGGTTCAACGTTCAATACTTCCGTGAGCCCGACCCGATCGAACGGCTCGATGTCAGCATTTTGCAGCAGAACGTCCTGACGCCAATTCTCGGCATTGGCGATCCTCGAACTGATACGCGGATCTCATTCGTCGGCGGCGGACGCGGCACTGGCGAGCTCGAAAAAATGGTCGACAGCGGCGATTTCGCGGTCGCTTTTTCAATGTTTCCGACGACGATGGACGATCTTTTTGCCGTGTCGGATATGGGCGAGATCATGCCGCCTAAATCAACCTGGTTCGAGCCGAAACTCAAGGACGGCTTACTAATTCATCAGATCTGACCGCAATGGAAAGAGCAAATCTAGCTGATCTCCGACGTGACTATTCGCTTCGCGAACTGGACGAAGCGACAGTTTCGCCCGATCCGTTCGATCAATTCTCCTCGTGGTTCGATGAGGCGGCGAATTCCGCCGTGATCGAGCCGAATGCGATGACGCTTTCGACCGTCGGATCGGACAGTCGGCCGATTGCTCGCGTCGTTTTGTTAAAGTCCTTTAACCACGATGGCTTTGTGTTCTTTACCAACTACGAGAGCAGGAAAGGCTCGCATCTGCTTGCCAATCCAAATGCTTGTCTCCATTTTTTCTGGCCCGATCTCGAACGCCAGATAATAATAAACGGAACGGCGGAGAAAACTTCGCGTGAAGACTCGCAGGTGTATTTCGATTCGCGACCCATCGAGAGCAAAATCGGTGCCTGGACGTCGAATCAAAGTACTGTGATCGCATCACGCAAAGTTCTCGAAGAACGCGAATCCGAACTGAAACTAGAGTTTGGTGAGATTGTACCTCTGCCGCCTTTTTGGGGCGGTTTTCGTGTCACACCAGTCCGGTTTGAGTTTTGGCAGGGACGCCCGAGCCGTCTCCACGACCGCGTCGTTTACGATCGCATCCATAATGAATGGGTTATTTCGCGACTATCGCCTTAGACTCGAATTATATGTTCGAAACTGAACGCCTGATCATCAAAAAACTTGAACCCGAAGATCTGCCTTGGCTTATTGAACTTCGGACGCCGGACGCTGTCAACCGTTTTCTCGGCGGCCCAAAGATGCAGAACGCCGAGGCACTGACCGCCAGAATGCCGTTCTATTTGGGGTGTCACGAAAAGTTTGGCTTTGGTTTCAGTACGATGGCGTTGCGATCAACGGGTGAAAAGATCGGCACCAGCGGCCTGCAGCCTCTAGAGGACACGGGCGAGATCGAGGTCGGTTACAATTTGGCTGAAAAATATTGGCGTCAGGGTTTCGGCTATGAATGTGCGATGGGTTGGCTCAAGTACGGATTCGAGATCGCCGGACTGACGCGCATAGTTGCGGTTGCCGATCCGGAAAACAAAGGTTCTTGGCGAATCATGGAAAAATGCGGTATGACTTACGAAAAGACGGAGAAACACTATGGCATGGACTGTGTTTTCTACGCCGTCTCACGCGAAGACTTTCTGCGAACAGGCCGTGACGATGTTTCGATCCGGCTCGGATAAATGTTATGCGGCCCATCTTTCCAAAGCTTATATTTGCTGCTCTTTTGAGTCTTTATTTCGTCTGGATCGCTTACGATCCGATGCAGGGTAGCTTCTTAGACAACGTCGATCTGCCGATCCATGAGACCGGACATTTGCTGTTTCGCCCGCTTGGCGAATTTATGATGATCGCCGGCGGCTCGCTCTTTCAGGTCATATTTCCGCTCGTATTTTTCGGATATTTCATTTGGCAGCGAAGCTACTACTCGGCCGCAATCGTTATGCTGTGGGTCGGGCAAAGTATTTTGAACGTTTGGGTCTACGCCTCGGACGCGATCGTAATGCAGTTGATGTTAACGAGTGGATCTACCGGATCGGAAGGCGGATTTCACGACTGGAATTATATGCTGACCGAAACCGGAATGCTCGGCTCGTTCAAGTCCATCACTAAGATTATTAGATTCACGGGCACAGTGACTATAATTGTCGCAAGCGTTTCCGCGATGTATTTCGCGTTCCGAACGCCCGAGCCTGAAGAAGAAGACTTATGAAAGTAACCCTGATTACGGGTGCGTCGAGCGGCATCGGTGAGACATTCGCACGGCGGCTGGCGGCCGAGAAACACAACCTCGTCCTCGTCGCCCGCTCGGAAAAAGCTCTGCACGAACTGTGTGACGAGCTGATGCTCAAACATCAGATCACGGCACACTATGTCGTTTTAGATCTTTCGGAGGCGGGCGCCGATGAGCGCCTTTTCGCGGAGACAGAAAAACACGGATTTGAGGTCGAATGGCTGATCAACAACGCCGGATTCGGCTCGGGCGGCGATTTTGCGAAGCTTGATCTCGATCATGAACTAAAAATGATCGACCTAAATATAAGCATGCTCGTGGCCCTGACCCATCGCTATCTCGAAAAAATGCGCGAGCGACGATCGGGTACGATCATTAATGTTTCGTCGGCAGCCGGATTTCAGCCGATCCCATTCATGGCGACGTACGCGGCGACCAAGGCGTTCGTTTCCTCATTCACCGAGGCGATCGCGGAGGAGAACCGGCCTTTCGGAATCAAGCTTCTGGCGCTTTGCCCGGGCTCGACGAAGACCAATTTCTTCGCTGCCGCGAACATCGATCGTCCGATTCAGGTAAAGGGCCAGCAGACGTCTGAAGAAGTTGTCGAGACGGCGTTAAAAGCAATCAAAGGCAGCCGGTCAAAGGTCGTCTCCGGCCTTGCCAACAAAATCTTTGCATTTTTGGGAACGCACACTCCGCACGTTTTATCCACGCGGGCAATGGCGAAAGCTCTGAGGCCGACATATCAGGGAGATAAATGAGATTTACCGTCCTCGGCAGCGGTTCGACCGGAAATGCGGTGCTCATCTCGAGCGAGAATACCAACGTTCTGGTCGATGCCGGAATGAGCTCGCGTGAGATACTCCGCCGTCTCGGCGAGGTCGGTGTCGATCACCGCAAGCTTGACGGCATTCTGATCACTCACGAGCACAGCGACCACGCCGGCGGCCTTCGCGTTCTGATGACGTCGGTCAATTGTCCGGTCTATATTTCGCGACCGACCGAGGACGCGTTTTACGACACACGTGCCGGCGGCCTGAATGGCGACAGTGAATCGTCGAAACGCCAGGTTGCTCTCAAGAATAAAACGGTCGAGATCGAGTCAACGCGCGAATTTCGCATCGGCGACATCGATTTTGAACCGTTCAGCGTTCCGCACGACGCCGCAGATAATTTTGGTTTTGTTGCCAAAAAAGATGGTGTGAAAGTCGCGACGCTAATGGATTTCGGACATATCAGCGATCTGATCAAAGAAAAGTTAAAGGGCTGCGATGCGATCGTGGTCGAGTCTAACCACAGCCGCGACATGCTGCGGGCCTGCTCGGTATATTCGTGGGACCTCAAACAGCGAATAATGTCGCGCACCGGCCATCTCTCGAACGAAGACCTCAGCGACTGGCTGCAAGACGAATTTGACGGCACGGCTCGCCACATCGTCCTCGCCCACCTCTCGCAACGTGCCAACGAACCGCACCTCGCCCGCCTCATGGCCGAAACCGCACTCCAAATGCGCCCGCCGCTCTTCAAAGCCGAAACCAAGATCACGCTATCCAACTGCAAACAGCCAACGGAGTGGATCGGTTTTTAGTTCCTTGTCACCTTCCGTGATCGTTCGAATGACTTTTCTACTCTGTCAAAAATTCTAGTCTGCGAGTGTCACGTCCTTCAAACCACGAGTGCTAAGATCGTCCCTTAGCAAATGAAACAGTTTACGGGTTCCCAGTCGCGGCGGATTTAACACCCCATCTGTCTCGACCTGCGTTTGCTTCTCCAAACTGCCCGTCGCCTGTAGATGCTTTGTCGGCTTATCCGGAACAACCAAACGTTGAGGCATGCGTCACGCGGCATCCGCACAATGCCGAACCTGTGTAATTGACATCACCGGGGAAGTGTTTCGTTCGCATAGCGACAAAACTAAGAAGCTGTTGCGGCGACGTATAGTGAAAAATCTCGCACTTTTATGTTTTCTATGATATAACTCGCATAAGGTTGTGACGTACAACACAAAAGATTGTGCGATATCGCACATGCTAAGCCTTTTTCTTTGTTATACTCACGTGTTTATTACAGTAATTGTTTTCGCGAAAAATTTCCGAAAAATGAATGTCAAACAGAATGGCAAAATTAGCAGATCCGATCAGTGTTCGGAAAAATTATTTACTCTCCGATCTACCGGCCAAAGAATTTGATCGTCTCTTGCCGCATCTTACTCCTGTCACGTTGAAACTCGGGCAGGTTCTTTATGAATCGGGCGATCGGATGGATTATGCATATTTTCCTACTACCGCGATCGTTTCACTGCTCTACATCATGGAAAACGGTGCAACCGCAGAGATCGGTATCGTAGGCAACGACGGTATTCTCGGGATCGCTCTATTTATGGGCGGAGATACGACGCCAAACCGTGCGATCATTCAAAGCGCGGGCGAAGGATTTAAGATCTCCTCGCAAGATCTGATGACCGAGTTTTCGCTCGGCGGAAAGTTTCAGAATCTGCTGCTCAGGTATACACAGGCATTGATAACCCAGATTTCGCAGACAGCGGTGTGCAACCGCCTCCACAGTGTCGAACAGCAACTTTGCCGCTGGCTGCTGCTCAGCCACGATCGGCTCCACTCGGACAGGCTCGTGATGACGCACGATCTGATATCGAACATGCTCGGTGTCCGCCGCGAGGGGGTAACGCTCGCTGCCCGTAAATTGTCAGACAAAAAATTAATCAAAAATTCACGCGGAACGATAACCGTTCTCGACCGA
>JBBRUA010000185.1:0-6316 GCA_038248245.1 Pyrinomonadales bacterium
AACTGAGCCTGGTCGAGCTTCGACGCGTCGAGGATCAGGTCGTAGCCTTTTGATGTCGAAAAATCCTGCATCGCCTTGCCGATGTCATCCAAAATCGGTCGCATAACAACACCTTGACGGCGTTCATAGGCTTTCTTGCCATCTTCCTGTTTGCGTTTGATGGTCAATTCGAGCGTCGCGAACTCCTCAGCTTTCGCCTGTGCGCTCGACTGATCGACGGGCACCTTGCCCGCAGATATCTGCGCCTGCAAGGTCTGAAGTTCTTTGCCAAGATTTGAGTATCTGGTAGTTATGGTCTGCAATTCGGTTTCGATCGGGACGAACTCCTTATCGAGTGCGGTCATCGCGTTCGTATATTTGACGATGCCATCTTTACCGTCGAAAGCGAGTGTGTTGATAACAACAATTTTCAAAGCGCCGGTCTGGGCGGACGCTGATACTGCAAAAATCGCCGCAAAAACAATGCTGACGGCAACGGTACTAAATCTTTTCATTATCGTGTTGAACTCCTTAAACTTTTAGAAAGGCTTAATCGGCCTCTATGTCTTTATTATATAACAATACTTTGAACCCAATTTTACGTAAATTGTTGCTTGCCGTTTCAAAAAAGAATCGTAATCTAAAAATTTCGTAAAATCAAAGTCAATATTTACGCCGAACCGCACCTAAAATGTACGTCCGACCGAGAATTTAAATCCGTTTCGTTTGCCCGGCAGAAATATGCCCGGCAATTCGTCGGTGAAACCGATATTGGCGTTCGGATTATAGAAATAGATAAGGCGGAACGGCACATTGACGATCGGCACTTGAACTCGCAGCTCAATACCGACGCTCGCCTTATAATCTTTCAGCCCCGCGAATGCACTGTCGTCCACTCTGAGCTGCGAATTCTGCTGGACCTCGCCTCGCAAAAAGAACTGCTGTATCCCAGGCGAAAGAGCGGTCGGACAGCCGAAACGGTTGCCGCGGCAAAACTCGGTGATGTAATCGGTCTTGGTCAAGACGCGGCCGCGATAGAACAGAATGCTACCAAAGCTGCTTTCGAGCACCGGAGTATTGATCAAACCGAGAGCGGTCAGACGGCCGCCGCCTAGGAACGTAGCGTCCGGGAGAAATTCACTGTTGATCTGCTGCGTGCCGGTTTTGCGAAGATTGAATACCGAGCCGACGTCCGCGAAAATGGCCATCGTCGCGGGGCCGAAGATCGGAATGCGATACTCGAGGTTGCCGAGGATCTGCGTGTCACCGCCGATAAAGCGATAGTTGCGCGAAAACAAAGCCGGATTAGCTCCTGACGGTCCCGTCACCTGTCCGATCGATGCGATCTCGGCCGCCGTTCGGCTGTCGAGGTTAGTGCCGGTGTCGATAGCTCCAAACGCGTTCGTCGTCAGTTGGACATTCCGGCTCGTGATATAGGTGTCGAACGGCGAAACAGGCCCGATCGAACGCGAGTCGTAACCGCGGATGTCATTTTCGCTGCCGAGGTAATATCGTTCGTAAGCCGGAACGCCGCCGACAAACGAGATCGAGTTCGCGTTGCGGATCTTATTGCTGATGCTGTACGAACCGATCGTGCCGGCCGTGATACGGAATGCGAGAACCTCCGGATTTTTCGACTTTTTCTTGCGGATCGGGATAAAGCTCGAATAGGTGACGCTTGGCTGATAGGTGCGGACATCGCCGCCGAGCCCGGCAAAACCAAGCGAGAACGAAAGCTGACTGCCGCTGAGTGTGTCGATGCCGTTTGAGGCCGGCTGACGCGTATCGTAGGCGAATGTTCCTGTGATGCGGCTGGTCAGGATGTTCGGCTGACGATAAATAACCGGGATTCTCGCGGCAGGATCGGCCGAATCATTGACCGCCGGATCGCTGATACTCGTTAGCGAAGCCTGATAGGTAAAGCCGACACGCGTGAACTGGGTGAACCGGCGTTTCTTCAAGAACAGCTCCGAGAGAGGTGCGGTCGCGAAGACATTCGCTCCATAGGTGCTCTGGGTAAAGAGGTTGCTCGAATCGGTCGTGACTTGGCCATTCGGGTCGAAGAGTGCATTCAGAACATCAGGATTCTGGGAAAGGGAAGTGCCCTCACCAAAAAAGCGATAGCGGCTGGCAAACAGCGAGAAGCCAACGGCGATCGGACGATTGCGGAAATACGGTTCCTGATAGGTGAACTGCAAACTCTGCTGACGGTTTCCCGCTCCGATATTAAAGGAAAGGATCTCACCGCGTCCGGCAAGGTTGTTGGTCGAATATTCAAGACCAAAAAACGTTCCGCCGATGCCCGACAGTCCGCCGTTGAACGAGATCTGCTGACGGCCTTTTTCTTTGACCTTGACGATCAGATCGACGTTGCCCGCCTCTTCATCCGTGCGGATCTCGACATCCTGATCTTTGTCGATCGGGTCGAAATACTGCGTCTGATTGATACGGGAAACAGAAATATCGAGGTAATTCTGATTGTAGATATCACCCTCGTTGATCAGGAATTCGCGACGCATAACGCGGTCACGCGTGAAGGTATTACCCGTGAACTCAAGCCGACGAAGCGAAAACTGTTTGCCCTCGTCGATGCGGATGACGATATCAACGATACCTTCTTTAGCGTTGGCCGGATTGTCCTTGAACTCGGGCTCGAATTCGGCGTTGTACTGCACAAATCCCTGACCGCCGTACACCTTTTTGAGGTCTTCGTAAACCGCATCCTGCAGACGCTTACCGTCGGCGATCTCGCCTTTTTTCAAACCAACATAGCCGAGGATCTGCTGCTCGGAAAAGATCGAGTTGCCCTCGACCTTGAGTTCGCCGACGCGAAAAATGCGGCCTTCGGTGACGGGTACAACGATCTTTAGCGTGTCGTCTTTAGAGGTCAGGAGCGGGATCGGGAAATTCTTGACGATGGGCAGGCCGGTTCGTTTGTATCCGAGACCGACGACCTCTGGGTCACCGATACGTGCCTGAAAATAGCCCTTCGAGAACATGTAGGACTTAACGTTTTTCTGCAGATCGTATTCGAGTTTCTTCAGGTCGAGAATATCCATCCCTTTGAAACGAGTAATAATGCCCGTTTCCTTGACCAGAACGAGAGCTCCGCGAAGTTCACCGTCCTTAAAATTCTCATTGCCCTCGAACTCGATATCAACGATACGCGAGCGGTTGCCCTGCTCAACGTTAAACGTGACGGCGATCGACGTGGCCGAAACTTCGTCTTCCTGCACGGTCACCTTGGCGTTCGGATAACCTTTCGACGCGAGCATTTCGCGCAAGATGCGGGTCGCGTTTCTCGCCTTGACCGGATCGTAAACTGCCTCTTTTGAAATACCGACGCGTTTCTCGCGAAATTCTTTGAGAATATCAGCCTCGGTGATCGCCTTCGAACCCTTGAATTGCAGATCACGGATGATCGCCAGTTCACGAACCTCGAAGATAACGTTCACGCCGCCGCGGACGCCTTCTTCGGTCAGGACGCGGGTGGCGGTTTTATCAAAAAAGTTGAGCGAAAGCAGTTCTTTGAGATCGCGTTCCAGTGCGGCCGGATCATAAACATCGCCGGGACGCGTTTTGATGTAATACAAAAGGTCTTCGTCGCGAAGGCGGCGATTGCCCTGAATATCAACGCTCTCAACTACCTGTTGTGGTTTGGTAACGCTTTCTTTAACGGCAGAGATGGTCGGGGTATTTTTCGCAGTGTTGTCAGTATTGGCTGCGGCCGGGATCGCCAGTGCGATCAATGCCAAACCGACAAACCCTAGTGCGCGAAGATTATGCATAAAACCGAGTATCCTTTATAAGTGCAAATTAAAGAGCTTCGAAAAGCTCTGGTATGCCGACACGTTTTGTTCGAAACGCTAAAAACAAGGAGAACAAAACCGGCATTTCAATGTCGGATTTTACGCTTTCTTGGATTCGCGTCTGACCCGACAGGTTGCCCTCAGCTACCGACACAACAAACTTTCGAATTATACAGGCAAATGAGCGAAAAATAAAAGCAAGTTGCTGTAAAAAGGCTTCGCATTGATGTTGTGCAGTCATACCGATCGAGACTGACTGAACATCTTGTGCCGTCATTCGTACTTGCCCCAATAGGTAGTCCTATCGAACCGGCGGGCGGCGAAAGTCTTGACTCTGCGGAAGCGACTATGTTAGCGTCCCGGCGTGATATGATTTGTGTGGAATCTTAATTCTGAAAGTGGGCGTGACTATTGGCGGCCCAATGACGTTAGTGATCTAAGGTCAAATAAGTGCCGATTCGCGGCGGACACTAATTTATGCCCACAATTTCTGAAGAACGGATCTACGATCTCATCGGTTCGATCTATGATCGCGCACGGGAAACGTCACCTGACGGTTGGCAAAGTGTTTATAACGATCTCGCCTCGATGGTCTCATCCGGGCCAGGCGGTCTGAGTCTTTATTCTCAGGACGCGGACCGATTTAACGTGGTAGCCGGCACAATGCAGCCGGAATTCCTTGATTCTTATTCCGAATATTATAAGTTCGTCAGCCCGTTTAATGATGTCGTAACCAAAATGAAGACCGGCGAACGCTTCAGCCGGATGCAAAAGTGTCCAGATGATGAATTTGAAAGCTCCGAGATCTATCAGGACTTTTTTCGGAAGCAGGACGTTTACGAATTCGAGTATCAGGTTCTGTTCAATCGCAACGGCTTCAATGCCGGTATTTCCTTTTCGCGGCCCAAATCGAATAAACATTTCACGCCGAGCGAGCGAAACGCGATCTCGGTGATCGTTCCGCATCTGCACCGGGCATTTCTCCTGCATCTTGAACTCGTCGGTGCAAAGCGCGAAAAGCTCGCGATGGCCGACGCTCTCGGGAAGATTCCCCGCTCGGTGATCGTCGTCGGCAGATCGCGGCGGGTCGTTTTTGCAAACAGCTTTGCCGAGAAACTCCTAGCACTCAAAGACGGGATCCAGATCGACGCGAATGGGATATTGTGCGCTAGCGGAACCAACCGTTCGAAACGGCTGGCGGCCGTCGTGAACGGAGTCTTCGAACCGTCGCTCGACATCGGCAAATATGAGAGCGGACTGCTGCAGCTGCATAAACCATCGGGTGGACGAGCGTTGCAGGTGCTGGTGTCGCCGTTTATGGAAAAGGAGTTGTCTAAAATAGAGAACGAGCGGCTGGCGATCGTCTTCGTCCATAATCCCGACGATCGGACTCACACCGCCGAGGAAGTTCTCTGCCACGTCTATGACCTAACATCGGCCGAGGCTCATTTAACCGCGATATTGGCAGACGGCAAATCGATCAACGAGGCCTGCGAACTGCTCGCCATTACACAGAATACGGCCAGAACGCATCTCAATCGAAACTTCTCAAAGACCGACACCAACCGGCAAACCGAACTCGTAAAACTCGTCATAAAGAGCAACGCGAGCCTCATCGCCGGAAGCCCAAATACGGAAAAATAATTTATTTTCGCGTATCACCTATTTGGGTGACGACAGTCTTCTGTCACATGAGTCACACTATCGGAGAAAAGTAACCAATCAATTTGCTCCCGACGAAAAAACTCTCTCAGAAAATACTGTGATTTTTTTCCTTGAAGCTGAACTTTAGGGGCAAATTGTATGCAAAATCGCTTTTTTTCCACTTTTTTCAAAAAAAGTGAAAAATTCTTGTAAGGTTTTGGCCTTTTTTGTCATATATAGTGTAAGACAATTTTTTAATTTAGAAATGCCGACTCAATTATTGATACAGATCAAAGAGTTCAGAGCTCTGCCAACGACCGGCAGCCGGGTCGGCATCGGCCAAAGTAAAGTTTTCGTTTTAGAAAAGTTTCGGTGAGCACACAAATAAAAACCCGGCCGGTAATTCGCGTTACCAGCCGGGTGTAGGCTCATCGCTTTGAAACGGAATGTCCCAAAACAACGTGACGTACGACTCACATTTTAAGACATTCCGTCTCTTTAATCAATTTTTTCTAAATTCAAGCCCTGACCGGAAACCCTGCAAGGTTGCCTAAAAAGGCTAATTATCGACCAACGGTAGATGACATCTTCCCGTGCCCGCTTTTACCACTAGCTAGCACCTGAAGTGTTCATTTATCTGAGGTTGACTGAAAAAAAAATGCGGCAGTTTGCAGTCCGATCCGGTGAATCTATCGCTGGTTGGGCAACGGATGCCGGTAGAAACTCGATGTATCGAATGACGCGATCGTACCATTCGCGTTGTCGTCAGTTTCGCGATCAATTAGTGGAACCTTAGAAATTTTTGGGTTTAAGCCAGTACCCCCGGCGTGTTCTGTTCTCGTTGTTCAGGATCTCCCCCAAAGTTTCTATTTTTGGCTTCGTAC
>JBBRUA010000186.1:0-6221 GCA_038248245.1 Pyrinomonadales bacterium
CTAATAGCGTCGAACGGTAAATTATAGGTATCAGCTATCTGTTCTTCCGGAGTCAACGCTCTTCGGATTTCGCGAATTCGATCGGTGCTTCGATGCGGTTGGTTTTGGTTTCGCCGGATGCCTGTTTGCCGGCGAGGAATTGGTTAAACTCTGCCGATCGATTTTTCGGCACGCTGAGCGTCTTCCAGTCCGACGATCTGAAATGTTTGGCAAGCAGGACGATCTGCCCGACGTGATAAGCATAATGCGTCAACTGGCGATTGATCGCTTCGACGATGCTGTGCGGCTCGCCGCGAATCGTGATCGTGCGGGAAAAATCTTCGATCGTTAGCGGCTCGATATTGTCGAAAAGCGTCTGCCAACCCGATTCCCAAAACTGCATCAACGATTCGCGTGTATCGGCGATCAACTCAAACTCGGTATCGCGGTTACGAAAATCTTTCTCGCCATCGCTCGTCAAAAAATTGCTCCAACGCGAATGCAGATTTCCGGCAATGTGTTTAACGACAACGGCTATGGAGTTTGCTTCGGTATCAATGAGAGCAAAGAACTGCTCATCGCTCACCTGCTCGATAGAGCGCTCGGCCATTTTTTTATAATTGCGAAACGATTGGATGGCGTCGTTCCGGTAGCTTTCGATGATCTGCTGTGTCATAGCTCTAGTTGAGGTGTTGACGATAATAAGCGACTTTCCTTTTGCGATGACGCCGGTAAGATATCGATCACATGAGTGTCCGTTTAAAGCCCGCAAGCATTTTTTTAACCTCAACGATCTCGCCATTGAACTTGAAATATGGATCAGGCAAGATCATCCCAAGATCGTTCGCCATAAGAGTGTAGTATTCCAATCGCATGGCCAACGCGAGAGAGAAACCGACCGAGGCCGCAAATTCGGAATCGTGCGCCTTTCCCGCTCCTTCGGCGATGTAAGCCGGTATATCGACAGCGGTTTTCCTGATCGAATGCCGCAGGCCGAATGTCTCTTCGCGCGGGAAATCGGCTGTCAATCTGTAGGCCTCAAGAGCTAACAGATGGGCCTTTTGCCAAACCTTTAAATTTCGAAAATCCTGCATAATCGTTGATGTGAGAACAGCTTTCAGCCGTTAGCCGTTAGCCATAAGCCTTTTCCTAAACTGATAGCTAACAGCTCACGGCTGAAAGCTGTTCTCTAATTCTCTAATAACCGCACCAAACTGACGGCTAATAGCTCATCGCTGATGGCTGTTCTCACCTTCTTTAATAACCATCGCCACCGAACGTCTCTCGACCGACCGCTGGTCGCCCGAACTTAAGTTTTTGACGGTAACCGTACCTTCGGCGATCTCGGTTTCGCCCAGAACGCACACGAACGGAACTTTAATCGAGTCGGCATATTTGAATTGCTTGCCAAGTTTGTCGGCTTCAGGATAGAGCGTTACGCGAAGCCCCTGCTCACGAAGCTCGCTGGCCAATTTTAGCGAATCTGCCACTGTATCGTCGTTCCAGATCGTCACCATCACATCAGCCGGCGTCGACTCGGCGATCTCAGCCGGAAACATTCCCCGCTCCTCCATCACCACCAATATCCGCTCCAGCCCCAACGAAAACCCACACGCCGGTATCTGCTCCTTCCCAAACATCCCGATCAGACCATCGTACCGACCGCCACCGCCGAGACTGATGTTGAAATTGCCTTCGCGTAAGTCAATCTCCATAATTGCTCCGGTGTAATACGACAAGCCGCGTGCCAAAAGGAGTTCAATTCCAATGTGAGGTTCTTCGGAAAGTTGTTCAGAAAGATTCCAAATCTTTTCTAGTTCATCTAACCCTGAAAGGCCTTCCTGATGATCCTTCAAAAAGTCTGCCAAGGTATTAGCTACTTCTTGATTCGATTCGCGAAGTGTTTGTTCGCTGGCGTTTTCGCTCCGTTTCTTATTGATGCGATTAACAAATTTTAGCCATCTATCAACACCGTCTAAAGGAATATGTTTTTTTTCGAATTCAGCGCGAATCTCTTCAGCAGTAATCTTGTCGCGCTTGTCCAATATTATAAGAGCATCCGTGTGCAGTTCCTCTTTAATTCCAGAAGTTTCCAAAATACCTTTAAGAATCTTGCGATGATTCAAGCGAATCATAAAATCGTCAAATCCCAACTTTGTTAAAATCTCGCTTACTGCGAATATCAGTTCCGCCTCCACAATCATCGACTTCGACCCGATCGCGTCCACATCACATTGATAAAATTCGCGAAAGCGGCCACGTGCTGGGCGATCGGCGCGCCATACTGGTTGTATTTGGTAGCGTTTAAAAAATTTGGGCAAATCGTTTTTATTATTGGCGACAACGCGGGCGAGGGGCACGGTCAGATCGTAACGCAGGGCGAGATCGGCAAGGGAGTTTTCAGAGTTGCGGTGTTGCGGAGTTTCAGAGTTCGAACCTTCTGCAACTCTGTCACTCTGCAACTCTGCAACCTCTGCCAACTTTGCCCCGCGTTTGAGGATCTTGAAAACGAGTTGATTGCCTTCTTCGCCGTATTTGCCGAGCAGGGTTTCGATATTTTCGACGGCGGGCGTCTCAAGCGGTTCGAAGCCGTAAGATTCGTAAACTTCTTTGATTATGCCGATCACGTAATTGCGCTTTCTGACGTCAACCGGCAGAAAGTCGCGCATACCGCGTGCAGGATTTGTGCTAACCATATTATATTTTATTACAAAGCCGCCGGGCCCGAAACGGCCAACACCGCAGGAAAAGCGTTGCCCAACTCCATCAGCTCAAGTATAATTTCGATCTCGAACGAGAATGCGAAAACGGTCGAATGTTCCGCAGTTTTGATACACCCGCCGCTGCCCAAATTATCAAGGCCGGACGTTCGAGCCTCGATCACAATTCCGTGGTCAAAAGGCGATTCGCAGGGCAAGGCCGGATCGATAAGCACCGGTTTATTTCCTATAAGACGAATTATTTGCCCGAGTTCCATTAGGGTCTCGCTGCCCACAATATTAAGTAAATTGCCCACGACCGTATGATTAACGTCGTGTTCCTGATTCAGGATCTCATCCGTTTTGAGAAACAGATCCGAAAGCAGAGTCGAAGCATTTTCCGAAACGCCGACCTCCTGCAACTCACTTTCAAAGCCCTCGATATTATATTTGTTGAAATTGCGGATAGCCGGAAAAGTTTTCTGATGCAGCATCTCCGGCAAGCGAAGGGTTTCTAAAATGCCGGTCAAAACGTCGCTGTGACTAAGATATATTGCGAAATTTTTAATCCTCAATCGGTCAAGGCTCTCAACAAAGGCAAGGATCGCCGCTGACTCGACCGACTTGTCGTCGCTGTCGAGTTTCTTATAAAAGCCCTCGGAACCGTCCATAAGCTCGAAGCCGTAACTGGCACACACTTCGCTAAAAACGCCATTTACATAGTCGCGCTTTTGCACATCAGCAGGCAGAATATCACTCACGCCCTCGGCTGGTTTGGTACTTGCCATAACAGTTATTTAACCACAGAGGCACCTAGACACGGAGAGGAGAAAGAAATTTAGCCACAGATCACGCAGATGGTCCCCGATAAGATTAAAAAATCGCGCTTAATCAACTATTTTTTATCAGTGTTCATCCTGTCCCATCTGTGGAAGAATTCTTCCTCTCCGTGCCTCCGCGTCTCTGTGGTTTAGATGTATTCGCTCTTTAGTTCGACGTAGTTTCGCCATGACTGGTCGAGGTGTTCGAGTTCGTCGGGGGTTAGTTGGCGTTTTACTTTGGCGGGTGAGCCGATAACGAGGGAATTTGGCGGTATCTGCGTGCCCGGCGTCACCAACGCTCCGGCGGCGACAAGCGAATTTTTCCCGATCCTCGCCCCGTCCATCACGATCGCTCCCATGCCGATCAGACAACCGCTCTCGACGTAGCACGCGTGTAGCGTTACGCGATGCCCGACCGTAATATTCTCCTCAAGTATCGTCGGCAAACCCTTGGAACTGACGTGAATGATCGTCCCATCCTGCAAATTCGTCCGGGCGCCGATGCGGATAAAATTCACATCTCCGCGAAGCACAGAACCAAACCAAACACTCGCATCCGCACCGATCTCCACATCGCCGATCACAACAGCGTCGTCGGCGATGAAGGCAGTTTCGTGGATCTTTGGTTCAATGTTGTTGAATGATTTTACAAATGCCATATCTTTCCCGCTCTTTTTCTGCCTTTGCGTTCTTAGCGTCTCTGCGTGAGATATTTTCTTTCACGCAAAGCCGCGAAGAACGCAAAGTTAAGAACAAAACCTATCTTCCTAACTTCCGCCGCACCATTCCGAACGCCTGTTCGAGTTCGGTTACCCGCAACAGTTTTGCGACTATTACAAACGCGATCCCGCCGAGTATGATCGGGCCGAATGCCTCGGCGATCCGCAGCCCTAATGTCGCCGCTCCGAAGCGCTCCAACAGGTAATGATAGCTCACGTAGCAGACGGCGGAGAGGACGGCGGATGCTGCGGTTATTTTTAAGAACGAAAGGACGATGTCGCGGCCGTTGAGGCGTTTAATACGTTTTCGCAGTATAAGGAATAGGGCGAAGAAATTGACGAGAGCCACGAGCGAAGTGGCTAGAGCGACGCCGACGTGACCATAGCCGTGCGGCGTTTCGGGCGTCACTCCATATTGAGATAGCCATTCGCGCAGCCAATAGCTGCCCGCCAGGTTAACCAAGATCGACCCTAGAGCGATCATC
Organism: Pyrinomonadales bacterium; assembly: GCA_038248245.1. Lineage (GTDB taxonomy): Bacteria > Acidobacteriota > Blastocatellia > Pyrinomonadales > Pyrinomonadaceae > OLB17. The sequence continues at coordinate 4,704 of JBBRUA010000186.1, forward strand.
ATCGGGGTTTTTGCGTCATTCAGGGCGTAAAACGCGGGCGATAATATCTTGATGGCGGCATATCCCGTCAGCCCGATCGCATAGCCAGCAAGAGCGGCGGCCGTCATGCTCGTCGATGTCTCGTCAAATTTTCCACGTTCGTAGATCAGCCTAATTATCGGTTCGCCCAGTACGATCAGGCCACAAGCCGACGGCAGCGTCATCAGGAAAACAAGATTCATCGACGACGAAATAGTATCTCGAAAATCCTTGATCTTGCCTTCGCTCGCCAGCCGTGACAATACCGGGATCGCCGCGGTGCCGACCGCCACGCCGAAAAGCCCGATCGGTAGCTGCATTAATCGAAAACCGAAATTCAACCACCCTTGGGCACCGTCGATCCCGGAGACGAAATAGGTGTTTATCAAAACGTTGATCTGCACGGCCGATGTCCCGAGGATCGCGGGGCCCATCAGAGCGATCACTTTTTTAACGCCCGGATCGAACAGGCTGATGATCGGCGAGAAACGAAATCCGACATTAAAAAGTGACGGCAATTGCATTAAAAATTGCGCCGCTCCGCCGATCAGCGTTCCGATCGCCATTCCGATGATCGCCCATTGCGAAGGGAAATCAGGAACCGCATTCTTATCTTCGGCATTGAGCCATCCTCCGCCGCTCAAGTAGTAAGCGAGGCCGAGACCGAATATTATTGAGACTATATTAAAAACTGTCGATGCCGACGCAGGTATGCCGAAAACGCCTTTTGTGTTGAGCACGCCCATCGCCACCGCCGCGAGTGCGACGAGCAAAATGAAGGGAAACATTATTTGCGTCAGCGTCGTCGCAAGGGCTGCCTTTTCCGGCGAAAACCCGTCCGCGACGAGATTGACGAACTGTCGCGAAAAGACGATGCCGATGATACAAATGACGCTCAGGATAACGGCGAGCAGGTTTAGGACCAGGCTCGCCAGCCTCCACGCCTCTTTTTCACCCTGCTTAACCTGAACATCGGTAAATACCTTTACGAATGCAACGGATAGAGCTCCCTCAGCAAACAGGTCGCGAAGAACGTTCGGTATTCTGAAAGCCACCACGTACGCATCCGTCAGGAACCCGGTCCCGCAAGACCGGGCGAAGATCATTTCACGCAAGAGCCCCAGAACGCGCGAGAACATGACAGCCACCGAGACGATCCCGGCGCTCCGGGCGACGCTCGTTTGTTTGGTTGCGGGAGGCGGTTCCGGCGGCGGCGGTTCGGCTAATAATTCCGGCGATTCGGCAGAATCGACTTTCTCAAGCTCGTTCATTTTCTCAACCTTGAATTATGGCACGCATGCCCTGAAATAAGAAAAAGCTTGGCAACCAGATTCGATCAAGAATACTACGCTTCAGACTTTTCGCCTTATCTTCGATTGCGTCCTTGGCGGTGTTGGGTGATAAAAGAGGTTTCACGCAAAGCCGGGAAGACCGCAAAGGGGGAATCAAGAACCTTTAGTATCGACTTTTCTGCTCCTCTTACTTTGCGTCCTTGGCGGC
>JBBRUA010000187.1:0-6186 GCA_038248245.1 Pyrinomonadales bacterium
ATCACTTATCGAAAAAACCGCTCAGAATGAGCTGATGCAATTTCTCGGCGTAAAGGTCGAGGTAGCGACGGCGGACCGGGTTGTTCTGACGATGGAAGTCACACCCAAAGTGCATCAATATGTCGGTATAATGAACGGCGGCGTCTCGCTATATCTCGCTGAAACCGCAGCGTCGATCGGTGTTGTCGCCAGTGCGGATCTGACAAAGGTAACGCCCGTCGGTATCGAGATCAACGCCAATCATCTGCGGGCCGTCTCGAAAGGCATCATCACGGTCGAGGCCAAACCGATCTACCCCGGCCGAACGCTCAACGTCTGGAATATCGAGATAACCGACGACCGCAATAAACTCATCTGCACATCGCGCATAACAATCCTAGTCCAAAAACGCGCCGCCTTTCAGGAAGGTTAGCCGCGAAAGGGGGAAAAGGTGAAAAGGTTATAAACCTATTTTTTCTGAGACAGGCAAGTTCTACCCATTTTCTTTTCTTCTTTTGCGTCTTCTGTGCCTTTTCGCGGCTATAATTTCTTATGCACGGTTTCGTTCGAAATCTGATAACCGAATGGCGGCGGCTTGCACTTCCGTTTTCGGGCAGTTCGGTGGTCGTAGCGGTCTCGGGCGGGGCGGATTCCGTTAGTTTGCTGCTCGCGATGACCGACCTGTTCAAACGAAAGAAAATAGAACACAGAATTATCGCCGCCCATCTTAATCACGGACTGCGAGGTCTCGAAAGTGATTCGGACGAAGCCTTTGTGTGCGAACTCGCTACACGGCTCGGAGTTCAATATGTTTGCGAACGCCGAAATGTCGCGAAAAAGGGCAATCTTGAGCAGAATGCGAGGAATGCGCGATATGAATTTCTTCATCGCACAGCAGGCGAAAATCAAGCGTTTGCTGTTCTTACCGGCCACACCGTCAACGATCAGGCAGAAACATTTTTGATGAACTTAATTCGTGGCAGTGGCATCGATGGATTGACTGCGATGCCGAGTATTCGACGAATGGGAGCAGAAGCCACGGGCGAAAACGAATCTGCACGAACAAACACGATCGAAAATCTAGAATTTGAAATTTCAGATATGAGATCGCAGATTAAATTGATCCGTCCAATGTTAGGCTGGGCGAAACGCAGCGAAACCGAAGCATTTTGTGTTGAAAACGAAGTTGAATTTCGAAATGACGCGATGAACGATGAAGTCGAGTTCAAACGCGTGCGGATTCGCAAAGAACTGATTCCGATGCTTGAGACGATGAACCCTAAGATCGTCGAGACACTTGCGGCGACGGCTGGTTTGATGGGCGGGCGAAACACTTCAATCCAATTTAACATTCCTGCCGAATTAAAGATCAGTGAGCTAAGGTCGCTGAATGAAGGCGAACTTTTTGAAAAGTTGCGGTCTTGGTTGCGGCAACATCGCGGAAATACGCGTCGATTAGGACTGAAACATATAAAGGCTGTCGCCCAACTAGTACTGAGTGAAAAGAGCGGACGAATTGTGGAATTGCCGGGCGGAAACGCCTCGAGATCGGGCGGGAAACTCCTATATCAAAAGAATTAGGTTGAATATTGGCGTCGCGCAAACTAAAATCAAAGGTTGACGTTGAAATGGGTCTTAGCCGTTTGTTTCATAACAACGATTTAGGATCGACTTTCATCAAATGGCAATGGATACTTCGGATGAAGGTTAAACTGGAGGCTGTAAATTGAGTTCTAAAGCAAAGCAAGTTTTATTGTGGTTAATGATCATTACGAGTGCGCTCGTTTTCGTTTGGTTCTTACAATCGAAGCAAACGACCGCGCCGGCGGAATTGTCGTACAGTGCGGCGATGACGCAGATCAAAAACAAGGACATCAAGGAAATCACCGTTAAATCGGACTCGCTAGAGCTGATCGGTAAGAACGACGTTAAATCGACCGCACGTCTCGACGCAAGCGATGCGACGCGTGCACAGATTTACGCAGCTGCTAACGAGACGGGCACTGAAATCAAACTCGAAACGCAATCAACGGGAATCGGCTGGCAGATATTGTTGACGCTGTTGCCGTTCATTCTGCTGATGGGCTTTCTCGCATTTACGCTGCGTCAGATGCAGGCGGGCGGGAATAAGGCTCTGAGCTTTGGTAAATCTAAAGCAAAATTGCTCAACAACCAGCAGAAACGCGTCACTTTTAAGGACGTCGCCGGTGTTGAGGAAGCGAAGGAAGAGTTGGTCGAGATCATCGAATTTCTCAAAGATCCGCAAAAATTCCAGAAGCTCGGCGGTAAAATTCCTAAGGGCGTTCTGATGGTGGGACCTCCGGGGACGGGTAAAACTTTGCTTGCGAAGGCTGTTGCCGGCGAAGCGAACGTTCCGTTCTTCTCAATTTCGGGTTCCGATTTCGTCGAGATGTTTGTCGGCGTCGGCGCTTCGCGTGTGCGTGACTTGTTCGAACAGGGCAAGAAAAATTCACCGTGTATCATATTTATAGATGAGATCGATGCCGTCGGGCGTCATCGTGGTGCCGGCCTGGGCGGCGGACATGACGAGCGCGAACAGACGCTCAATCAACTGCTGGTCGAAATGGACGGTTTCGAGTCGAATGACGGCGTTATTCTGATCGCCTCGACTAATCGGCCTGATGTGCTCGATCCGGCATTGCTTCGTCCGGGACGTTTTGACCGCCGCGTGATGGTTGGCCGTCCGGATGTTCGCGGACGCGAGGGCATTCTCAAGGTTCACACCCGCAAGATTCCGCTTGACGAGGCGGTTGACGTAAATGTCATTGCTCGCGGAACTCCCGGCTTTACTGGTGCGGATCTCGCGAATATCGTAAACGAGGCTGCGCTTAACGCCGCTCGTTTCAATAAAAAGGTCGTGTCAATGAGCGATTTTGAGATCGCGAAAGATAAGGTCATGATGGGTGCGGAACGCCGCAGCATGGTGATCTCGGACGACGAAAAGCGCATCACTGCCTATCACGAAGCCGGACACACGATGGTCGGCCTCAAGGTTCCGAACTCTGATCCGGTTCACAAGGTCTCGATCATTCCCCGCGGGATGGCTCTCGGCGTGACGATGTACCTGCCTGAAAAAGACCGTCTGAGTGCGACGAAAGAGTATTTGCTCGGTCAGATCGCGACATCGATGGGCGGACGTATTGCTGAGGATGTTTTCATCGGTAGCATCACGACCGGAGCGTCGAACGACATCGAACGTGCATCCGAGATCGCGAGAGCGATGGTTTGCGAATACGGTATGTCGGATCTCGGCCCGCTGACATTCGGTAAGAAGGAAGAGCAGATATTCCTCGGCCGCGAGATCTCACAACATCGTGATTACTCAGAGGACACGGCGATCAAGATCGATAGCGAGGTGCAAAAGATCGTCTCCGAGCAATACGCCCGAGCCGAAAAGATCATTAAGGAAAATAAAGAACCGATGATCCGTCTGGCCGAGGCACTGCTCGAATTCGAAACGCTCGACAGCATTCAGATCCGGCGCGTTGTCGCCGGCCTACCGCTCGACCGTGACGATGTGCCTTCGACAACCGATGATGACGGGGGGACACCGGAAACGGAAAAGTCGTCGAATCCATTCAAAAAACCGATCCTGCCGCCGATCACCGGAAATAGTCCGGCGACTGCGTAGAACCGTTAAAAATGAAAGGGTGAAAGAGTGAAAAAAGATGAGGTCTTGAGACTTCGACTTTTTTCACTTTTTTCAGCTTTACACATTTTTACTTGATATGTACTGGCAAACATCACGACGACAGATAAGCCTCGAACGTCCGCTGGTAATGGCGATACTTAACGTGACGCCGGACAGCTTTTCGGATGGCGGCGAGTATTTCACGGTGGATGACGCGCTCCGGCGGACGGAGCAATTGATCGAAGACGGAGCGGATATTCTGGACATCGGCGGCGAATCAACGCGGCCCGGCAGTGAGCGTATCTCAGCAGAAGGAGAGATTTCGCGGGTCGTTCCGGTCATCGCGGCGATCTCAGAGAGATTTCATATTCCGATCTCGATCGACACCAGCAAATCTGTCGTCGCCGCGGCGGCGATGGATGCGGGAGCTGAAATTATCAATGACATTTCAGGCCTAAGATTCGACGCGGATATAGCGAATGTCGCGGCGAAAACTAACGCCGGACTTGTGCTGATGCATTCACGCGGTGATTTTGAGACGATGCACTCATCCCCTCCGGTCGCAGACATTTTTGCGGACGTTTCGGCAGACTTTTACCGCTCGATAAATGCGGTGCACGCAAGCGGTGTTACGGACGCGAACATTGCTCTCGACATTGGCATCGGCTTCGGGAAAACGTTTGAGCAAAACTTATCGTTGCTCGCAAAACTTGATAGACTTGTAACAGAATTTGCGTCCTTCCCGATTCTCGTCGGAACGTCTCGAAAATCGTTTATCGGTAAGATACTCGGCGGTGCTCCGCCGTCGGAACGGCTTGGCGGCAGCATCGCATCAGCACTGATCGCTATCCGCAACGGCGCGAAAATAATACGCGTACATGACGTTCGCGAAACCGTTGCAGCCATCAAGGTCGAGGCGACGATCGGAGGAGAACAAAACGTATGAAAATATTAGCACCCTTTACTCTGCTTTTTGTCCTCGTCTCACTATTTGTAAATGCCAAAGCCGATGTTCCGCCCGACGCAGGTTACAAGCGGATCACCCAGTCACTGATCGTCGAGTCGCAAGAAGATCTCGACGAGTATCGATTTTTTCTAAAGGTCGGTTCAGATCTTAAAGAATTTACATTCAAAAAAGGGGAACGGATCGGGATCGAATCGATGGGCGGAGGTTCATTTTACAGAAACGGAACCTTTCTCGCCGTACCAAAGGTTTCGCTTGCGGAACTAAGCGAAACCCCAACTGACAGAAAGCTAAACCTTCTTCAGCAAGCAGTCTATGACGGGAAGGTTTCCGGCACGATCGAATTGATCAGGCACGGCTTCATTCGCGACGTTCCGAACGCCGAGGCCGCAGTGGCGAAAGATCCGATTTACCGCATCGACAAGGACGGCGAAAAAGGCCTCGATGCCGTTCTCGTTTCAGGCGGGGCGATCGACACGAAGGTTGCGGCTAGTTCATACTCGAACGATCCGAAATCTTCCGGATTTTGGGTAGCGGTTGTCGGCGGTTCGCTGATGACGCTTGCATTTATATTTTTCGGCGCGTGGGCGATACGCCGTTCGAAAAAACCGCGACACATCAACGCATCAACAAAATGAAATACCTCAGAGCATTACCGATCGTAATAATTTTTCTGTTCGTTTCAGGTTTTACCGAATGCTATAAACCGGTGACCAACTCGGGCCTGCCAAAAAATATCAAGGTCGTCGCCGTTCCGGCTTTTCAGTTCGAGGCGAAGGGTTTGCGGTACAAGGTCGAGTCGCGGTTCACGAGTGCTGTCAGCCGCGAGATAATCCGGCGCGGAAATGGCCTCAAGGTGCAGGGAACGCGAACGGGTGCGGACGCCGTCGTCGAGGGAACGATTCGCGATTTTAGCTTCTCAGGCGTTCTACTCGATCGGGAAGGTAGAGCCCGTGTCTACGAGGTCACGATCGTCGGAGCCGTTACCATCCGCGATCTGAAAGGCGAAAAGATCTTGTACGACAATCAGAATTTTGTCTTCCGCGACTCGTTCGAGTTCACGGACGATCCACGCTCATTCTTCAACGAGGAAGACCCGGCAGTCGAACGCATGGCCCGAGCCTTCGCCGAATCCGTCGTCTCGGCTGTCGTGAACGGCATCGGCGTGAACGAAGAGAAGAAGTAGCGAATTTCGACGCAAAGCCGCGAAGGTGCAAAGTTGCAAAGTTGCAAAGGAAAGAATTAAAGGTGGCTTTGAGGAAGTGGGAAGTTGATTTCATAGATCCATTTTGTCTTGAACCCTGGCTTCCTTGCACCTTCGCGTCTTTGCGTTAAAAAACTATCTTATGGCATCTCTGAAACGGGAAGATCTTAGGAATCAGCTCAAGCGTGGTGAGATCTTGCCGGTGTATATTTTGTATGGGCCGGAGACGCACCTCCGGGATTTGGCGGTGAAGACGATCACTGATCGTTCGTATTCGGCGGGTGATCTGAGGGATTTTAATGAGGCTGAGTTCAGCCTGAATTCGGAAGATAATCTGCAGCGGGCGCTCGCGGCGGCGGAGCAGTTGCCCATGATGGCTTCGCGGCG
>JBBRUA010000188.1:0-6101 GCA_038248245.1 Pyrinomonadales bacterium
AAAGTCATTAATGCACTCGGTTTGAAGCTCCACGCGGAAGCGATTTAAATTTTTTTGTGATTGAATGTCCGCAACGTCAGAAGGATTATGTCGATGACTGGCAGGGGTTGAGGAAGAATTTCCATGTATGATCGTCCCCATTTCATATCACGAATTCGCCGCCGCGTTCGGTATCCAGGACCGGATACTTTATGAACGCTTTGTCGAACGACTTTCAGTTCAACTTGAACTTTTACTACATCCGTCGTCGGAAATCAAAAATATGTCCATCGCAAACACCTTCAGGGATGTTGGGCACAATATTCACTGTGTTCTTAAAGGTTCGGTGACGGCTTTCGGGAGTGAGGCGCAGATCGGAGGCGAGATTGTTTATCTAAAGCGAATCAGTAGCTTTCGTGGCAAGCTGTGGTCAACTTCAGCGAATCCTTCGGACACTGAACTATTTGCGTTTGCACGAGAAAATTTCAGAAACAACAAGTTTGCGGAGGCTGACCGATATTTGCGGGCCGTCCGCCACCGTGAGCTACTGCCGGCGTCTTTTTATTCGCTCCAAAAACTATTACAAAAATGAATTGAGGAAACGGCAATATTAAGTAACGATTCACTTGCGAAAGATTGGCTTCGTCCCGAAGAGGAAGGCGCCTGGAAACACCTACAGGATTCATGACAGTGTTTAGTGAACTGAAGTTCCTAGCAACGCCTGAAAAAGGCGAAGTCTCAGCAGTTCTAATGCGGCCGGAAGGTGCCACTTATTTGCTTGTGCTTGGGCATGGGGCGAGTTCAAATATGCGCTCCCCGATGCTGTCTACGATCGCGGAGCGGTTGACGGAGCAGAATATTGCGACGTTTCGGTATAACTTTCCTTATTCTGAGAAAGGCGGTGGGCGGAATTCGGTGGCGACTTGTACGGAGACGATACGGTCGGCGGTAAAGGCGGCTCGCGAAGCGTGTCCAGATCTGCCACTGCTGGCGGGCGGACATTCATTTAGCGGGCGGATGACATCGACGGCACAGGCGGAATCACCGATCGAGGGAGTAAAAGGACTAGTCTTTTTTTCGTTCCCTCTGCATCCGGCGGGCGAACCCGCGACGAAGCGGGCGGAACATTTGTCGGCGATCGATATCCCGATGCTTTTTCTGACGGGAACGCGTGACGCACTCGCTGAGCTGATCTTGCTCGAACCGGTTGTCAAAAATCTCGGAAAAGATGTTACTCTACACCTCGTCGATACTGCCGATCACAGTTTCAAAACGCTCAAACGAACGCGCAACTCGGACGAAGATGTCTTCATCGAACTCGCACGCGTTTCGCGTATCTGGGCCGCTAGTTTAGCCTAAATTTTGCTTGACGAATTTTAAGATCTAATGGAGAATGACCTTGTATAAAAATTTGCTTTTCACCGCTGCGGCGGTATTAATTTTCGTTTCTGCTGGCTCAGCGCAAGCGATCGTTAAGGCACGGCAGGATGCCGCTTTCAAGAAGATAGATTTTCTTAACCGCACCTACGATACGAAATTGTGTGCAGATAATTTCGGCATACCTTCTCGAGTTACCGTCAGTGACGGCGATTTCCGCACTAAGGAATACTATTTCACTGTCGATAATAAAACCGTTTTATATGGCGATATAAACGGCGACACGCAGACCGACGCGGTTGTGCCGATCCAGTGCAGTTCATTTGCGGGGAATTTCGTCAGCACTGAGATAAACATTTTCACCGCCCACAACGGAAAGGCAAAGCTGCTCGCGACGATCGATAACGATTTGCTCGAGCGCGACTATAAACGCTACTTTCCTAAAGGATTTATCGTCCGCGTTGCCCCGAAGGGCGTCATGGTCGAAAACGGCAAGATCAGTATCGACGTTTACGCCGACGGTTCGAACGCCGGACCGAAATACCTCGCAACGCTCGTTTATTCCATGAAGTCATCTAAACCGACGATCGTCGGCAAGCCGAAGCGGCGACCGTCAGGCATATAAGAAAAATGTGTAGAAGTATCAAAACACTTTTCAATTTCGATCCGCCCGCAACCTCTGATGAGGTGCGGGCGGCTTCGATTCAATTTGTCAGAAAGCTGTCCGGCACGGCCAAACCATCAAGGGCCAACGAAACTGCCTTCGATATCGCCGTCGAACAAGTTTCGGCCGCGGCTCAGGAATTGCTCGATTCGCTGGTAACAAACGCCCCGCCCCGCGACCGAGAAACCGAAGCTACACGGGCAAAAGAACGTTCGGCGTTACGATTTGTTGAATAATCCGACCTAGCAGGCAGAACTTCGCGTTCAATTGAGAAGTTCGCAAAATGATTTACTTGAGTAGAACCGTAATTCTTACTCCATCTCGCTCTCATCGATATCAAAATTTGCGTAAACCTTTTGGACGTCGTCGTTGTCGTCGATGGCTTCGTAGAGTTTTAGCATCGATTGGGCGTCGCCGCCTTCGAGTTTGATGTAGTTTTGGGGGATCATCGAGACCTCGGCGGCTTGGGGCTCGATGCCGGCGGCTTTTAGAGCGTCGGTTACGGCTTCGAACGCCTCGGGTGATGTGTAGATCTCGAAAACGTCGCCCTCGTCCTGCATATCGTCGGCTCCGGCCTCGATCGCTATTTCGAAGAGTTCGTCTTCGCTCTTCGCCGCCTTATCGACAACGACGTAGCCCTTTTTATCGAACATCCACGCGACCGAACCGGCCTCGCCTAAATTACCGCCGTTTTTAGAAAAAATATGGCGCAGCTCGGCGACCGTGCGATTTCGGTTGTCGGTCATCGTTTCGACCAGAACAGCCACACCGCCGATGCCGTAGCCTTCGTAGGTGATCTCGTCGTAGCTGACGCCCTCGAGCTGGCCTGTGCCGCGTTTGACTGCTCGGTCGATGGTGTCGTTGGGCATATTCAGGCCTTTGGCGTCATTGACCGCTTTGCGCAAACGGGCGTTCGCGTCCACGTCGCCGCTGCCACCCGTACGCGCCGCAACGGTGATCTCTTTGATCAGCTTCGTAAAGATCTTGCCGCGTTTCGCATCAAGCGCGCCTTTCTTGTGCTTGATTGTATGCCACTTCGAGTGTCCTGACATGGGTTGTTTATTTCCTTGTTTGGTGAACTTTTTCCGGCTGCCGAAGCGCCGTTATGACAAGAACGGTCGTGTTTCTGCCCGTATTATCGAAGTTGAAAATATACCACGCTACGTTTTCGCTTTCAAAACGGTGTCGATCTCAGCGGCTGCGATTCCGACAAGCCGAACATGCTTCAACTTGGATGTTTGACCACTGACGATCTCGACACTGCTCTTCGAAACGCCGAAATATTTTGCTAAAACCTTGATAAGTTCGGCGTTCGCGGCACCGTCAACGGGCGGAGACGCGATGCGGACTTTTAATGCGCCGTCATATTCGCCAATAATTTCGCTTTTCGACGACTTCGGCACAACTCGAACGTTAAATGAGACCGAGTCGTCTTTCTCCACGATCGTCATTAGTTCCTCACGAAAACATTGAGCACGATCGATTGCAGAAATCCGATAAGTAGAAGAACGAGCATCGCCGAGATGTCGAACATTCCGATCGGCGGTATGAGGCGTTGAACGGGAAGTAGTATCGGATCAGTGACCCACCGGACGAAGCCGAAAAACGTTTTCTGCTTGAAGACGAACCACGCCGAAATAAAACGAAGGAAGATAAAGAGGACCAAAACGCTCAGCAGCCCGTAGATTATAAATCCGATGATCACCTTCGGATTACCCATCATCACGCCTGAGGTCAGGCCGTCGATGACAAAAAAAGTATTGCCGATTATCTGTGTAAAAAAATAGGTGATCACAAAGCCGATAGCTATCGTGAGCAACGGGGCGTACTTAGTGTCGATGCGATACATAGCCAAAAACCGCGCCGCCGGATAAACCCATTTCTCGGTAAATTTTCGTACCTTGAACCCAAACCTGCCGACCTTTCCAAACGGATTCGGATCAGTAAAATTGAAAATGAGGCGCAGGATCAGCACGCCGAGAAAAATGCCGAAAAGGCACCACACGAAAAGGCTGAATATTGGATAAACCAGATTGGAAAGCATAGATCGATCGTTCCTCTACGTGCGAACTAGCGCCAGTCGGGCGGTTCGTTCGGCGGGACATACTGTTCCTGTCTGGTCTCAGTTGGATTTGACCACGAAAAGGCAGGCGGCGGTTGGAGCTGGGAAACCGTTGCCGACGGCTCTTTCCAAATTTGCTTATACCAATAGACAGGCTGGGCAAACATCCCGACAAAGAAAAACAATACGGCCCACATCGCCTTCATGTCATTCTTCAGCCCCTCGTTTTTGACGGCATGAACGATATAAAATACTGTCAGCCCAAGCGAAAGTAGGATCGTCAACATATGCACGACAAAGAACAAAAGAAAACCGGCTCCAATAAACGGATCTGCCGGTCCCGGGTCATTTCCGCCGCCTGACGTCAACAATACAAAGCCCACCATACCTACTATAAATAAGAGGATATATATCGGCGGCCAGATCGTGGCGATCCCCAACAAGATTTTTAACCGTTTACTCAGTTCCATTATTTCTCCAACACTTTTCGCGAGCCAAATATTGCCGTCCCAACGCGTACCACCGTCGCTCCTTCCTCTATGCCGACCTCGAAATCATTGCTCATTCCCATCGAAAGTTCGCCGCCGGGTAAGATCTCGTCGCGGATCGCTCGCAGCCGTTTGAAATACGGCCGGGCATCCTCCGGGTCGTTAAAGAACGGCGGAACGATCATCAAACCGTCGAACCGCAAGCATTTACAAGTTTTCAAATACTCGGCGACCTCCGCAAGGCCGGTCTCGGTGACACCTGATTTCGTTTCTTCGCCGGCGAGGTCGACTTGTACAAAAATCGAAAGCTCATCACGCCCTTCCTCAATACAAATACGCTCCAGACGCTGGGCGAGTTCGATCGAATCGAGCGATTGGATCACGTCGAAAAGCTGCACCGCACGGCGCGCCTTGTTCGATTGCAGATGCCCGATCAGATGCCACTCCGCAGTGTCACGCCCAAGTTCGGCGATCTTCGATTCCGCCTCTTTCACCTTATTTTCACCAAACGAAGTCGCCCCCCCATCGATCGCCTGCCGCAAAACATCCGGCGGATGCGTCTTGCTGACCGCAACCAACTTCACTTCACCGGGCTCTCGCCCCGACCGTTTCGCCGCCTCGGCAATGCGTTGGCGAATTTCGTTTAGATTGTCAGCGAGTTCACTTGGCACCCATCCAATATAACAAATCCCAAGTCAGAACCACCTGCGTCAGCGGGTGGTGTGTATTTTAGCGTTGGCGGCTTTCTGTGTCCGGATCGAGCGGACGACTGATAATGTTCGGCTGATAACTCAACAGATCTCATCTCGCGGGGCTCAAAGCTCCGGGTTTTGTTAACTATGTCGACGGGGGCAATCTTTCGCTGACGGGCGAAGGGCGATCTTGGGCTAGATCATCGGTCGAGATCAACAGTGTAGGAGATCTCCACCGGGCCTGGTTTGCTCAGATCAAGAATCAGACGAGGAAATTAAGAAGAGAGGTCTAGGGCGGGCTTTGCGACGATCCTCGCCGATATAACCTGCCTCAATAGCTCGCCAGTCAGCCGAAGATCCGACTCCGTCGTCTGCGCACCGACCCCGAAACAGCAACATTGGTCGCACGCATGATCGAACTATACAAGGCCGCATAAAGAATTGCAGTTTTGCAGGCCCGACCCCATCTTCCTTATCTAATAGTCGTAGAGGCAGGAGTTTTCAAATTTACATCAAATTCAAACACCTGAGTTGATTTTTGTTTACTGTCGTGACTCTGGGTATCTAGGAATTTCGGTTGGTCCGGGGCGAGCCACTCAAGATCTTCCGTTGGATCGAGATACATAACCTTATAATTGCCATCACCTGTCAAAATTTCATACCGTCCTTCAGGGTTAATACGGGCACCCACATAACAGGAGTCGCATCCAACCCTCTGAAAAACTAAGGTCCCGACTGCGTTTGTCTTACCCAAGGTTGGATGATCTAACTGGGTAACTTTTCCTCGAATGATAACCAGTCGGTTTGGAGTTTCGCAAAATGCCGAACCTGTCCCGACG
>JBBRUA010000189.1:0-6087 GCA_038248245.1 Pyrinomonadales bacterium
TACATTTCCGCTTCGTGAAAGGACGATGTTGAGCCGGTTAGGCAGCGGGCGGCCGATCGAACGCCAAGTATTCGAACCCATTACCACCACGTTGGCGGTCGTCGTTTCCTTGAAAAATCTAAGATCCGCGCTGTAATGCCAAGGCAATTTTCCATCCTTGCCGATGGCGAAATTCTGTGCAATTGCGACGATGCCGATAATCATAAGAAATTTTTAACGCAAAGACGCAAAGACCGCAAAGGAAGACCTAAGCGTTAACGCGCGCTCCTTTATAAACAGAAACTTCCGAACCCTTCGCCAGTAAAACCGAGTATGGCTTTTCTCCGGCGAGAAACGCAAATTCTTTGCCGTAAGTCGCACTGAAATCGACGTCGATCACCTCGTTCTTAACGGAGAATAGTTCCCATTTCGGGTGTTCTACCTTGTATTCATCGACCCGTCCGCCGCCTCGGGAAGTGTAGCCCCAATAATGCTCGATGATAAATTCGCCGTGCGATCCCTCGGCCGGCACACCGAGGCTTTCGTCTATCTCGACGCTCAAGAGATTCTTATGTCCGCCTTTGGACCAATCGTATGACACAATCGTTTCCGTTCGCTCGTGGCCCATTTTCCAACATTCGTAGGGTTCGCCGTAAACAACGCGGGCGACCGTGGCGATCGCGAAACGTGGAACGATCTCCTTCACAAAACAAACGGCCCGCCGCGTCTCGCCCGCTAACTCGCGTTTGTTGTAAAAGCGAAGATTAACCTCCTCAAAATTTACGTGAAACGGTATCGGCAACCCCAAAACTCGCGTTTCCAGAAACATAAACCCGACCAGGCTGACAAAACATTTTTCGTCGTGCAGATCCATATCCGTCCCGGCCGGAAGGCGCGATTCGAGCAGCGACGGGTCAACTTCGTAGTTGGCCATGATCAGATCCTGCCACCGTGCCGTAAGGAATTTTTGCATTATTGTCTATTCGCCGGATTCGTATTGCTCCAGTTTGCGATAGAGCGTTTTGCGGCCAATATTCAGCAATCGAGCCGCTCGCGATTTGTCGCCGAATGTATAATCCAAGGTCGCCTCGATAACTGTTTTTTCGATCTCGTCGATCGTCGATGGCAGTTCGATGCGAATGCCAAGCGCCCGGCCTTCGCCGGCGGCCGCTGCCCGTTCCTGCCGGACGTACGCGTCGGCACCGGCGGCGGTTCGCGAGATCGCTTCGGGTAGATCGTCCAGTTCGATCTGCCGGCCGGAGGCGATGATCACGGCGCGTTCGATGGCGTTCTCTAATTCGCGAACGTTGCCCGGCCACGTGTAATTGACCAGCGCACGCATCGCGTCTTTAGAAATACCGGAGATAAATCGCCCTGATTTTTGTTTATAGCTTTCGAGAAAATGAAAGACGAGCAGGTGAATGTCCTCGGCCCGCTCGCGCAGGGCCGGTAGCGATATCGGGAAAACCGACAGACGGTAATAAAGATCTTTGCGAAAACTGCCGTCCTCGATGTCTTTTTCGAGATTCGAATTTGTGGCGGCGACGACCCGCACGTCAGTTTTTAATAACTGTTTGCCGCCGACCCGTGTGAATTCGCCATCCTGCAAAACGCGGAGCAGGCGAACCTGTGCCTGCGGAGACATTTCGCCGATCTCATCTAGAAACAGCGTCCCGCCATTCGCCTCTTCGAATCGGCCCTGCCGCTGCGAACGTGCGTCGGTAAACGCTCCTTTCTCGTGGCCGAAAAGTTCAGATTCGAGCAGTGTTTCAGGGATAGCTCCGCAGTTTATTTTGATGAAGGGACGACCTTCACGGCCGGAGTTGTAATGGATCAGATTTGCGATCAGTTCCTTGCCCGTTCCGGATTCGCCGGTGACAAGAACAGTCGTATTAGTATTGGCGACGTTCAGGCCGAGTTCGATCGCCCGGCGGATCGATGGCGCCTGGCCGATTATCTCACTCTGTTTCTGGTGCAGCTCACTCTTGAGCCGCATTACCTCGGCAGACAGCTGATCTCGTTCCAGAGCGGTGCCGATCTGATCGGCGATCCCTTCGACGAGGGCCATGTCGTGGTCGGAAAATGTGCTTTCCTTGCTCCAGACGAAACCTAACAGGCCGAACGTCTTGCCGGCGACATTAACCGGCGTCACAAGCGCCGCCTTGCCCCCGAGCTGCGTATTGAAAAACAACCGGATCGCGAGCGGCAATTGCGTGTCGACAAGCCGTAGCGTTTTCCCGTCACGCAGGAGCTCGCCGAGGGCAGAAAATGTATCGACGGCGAGTGATTTGTTATGTTGCTCGATCATCTTCAGGATCTTGCCAAGCTTGATACCGTCTGCGGACTTTAACGAAGCGAGCGATATCCGATCGCCGGTCTGATCGAGAACGCCGAGCGCACCATAATCAGCACCGACGAGGCCGATCGCACGTTCTAAAACAGCAGCCGACACAACCTTAAAATCCGACGATGAATTGAGCGTATTGGCGATCTCGAGCAGTGCATTCGTCCGCCGCGTTTCCTGTTCCTGCGCGACATACAGAGTCGTATACTGGTAGCCGATTGCAAGCTGCTGGGCGATGGATTCGAGAAACGAAACCTCTTCGTCGAGCCACACGCGGGGGCTGTGCGTATCGTGCAGTCCAAGAAGGCCCAGCACCTGATCGCGAATCATTATCGGGATTATCAGCAGCGACTGCGTCTCGAGCGCCTTGGTAAAAAATTTTAGTGCCGTGTCCTGGGTCTGCGAAGTATCGTTGATACGGACCGGTTTACTGATGTCGAATCGTTCGGTTAGCTTGGAGATATCGAAAGGTATCGTAGTTCCAACACTTTTCGGAACGGATTTATCTTTGCGCCATTCATGGCTGATCTTTAATTCCTTGCCGTCGCCAAGTTGCAGCAGGTCGCAGCGGTCTGCCTGCATCATTCGGCCAAGTTCGGAAACAACGACATTTAGAAAACGTTCGAGGTCGATGTCGGTGGGCAGATCACGGCCAAGGCGATAGATGATCGCCTCTCGGGCTTCATGCATCATTTCCTTTCGCTCGGGTGATAGAGCTGGTGAGATCTTGGGTTCGGTCTGCATATTTGAAACCTGAAAAGCCTTTTAAGTCAACCTATATGCTTAATCTGGAGCGTTTCGACCCATATGTCAAGTTGATACACAAAGGAACCGTGTACCTAATTTTTCGACCCACTTATTGGCGTTTGGAAGTAGGTTTCGGCATTGGGCGTTCCAGCTTTTTCGGATCGTCTTTGGAATTATTCGCAGGCGGTTTCGTCGAAGTATTTGAAGCTCCGGCTGTGCTCGAATTCGCGTTTGAGTTGGCCCCCACGTTAGGTTTTACTTTTTTGTCCGAGTTTGTATTGTTCGGCTGATTAAATTCGACACGCTTGGCACCGGCCTCGGCATCTTCGAGCAGTTCGGCGGCCTCGGAGTTGTCAGGGTCAATTTCGAGAGCCTTTTTAAGCGGGATCAAGGCTTCGCGGTACTTAGCCAGTTTGATCCTGATAGCGCCAAGCTCGGTTTGGTATTCGGAATCGTCAGGTTTGAGTTTTACGGCTTGCTCGAGAGAGTCCTCCGCCTCTTTGTCTTTGTTGAGCTTGTTGTATGAACGGCCTAGATTGAAGTGGGCGGCGGCATTTTTCGGATCAGTCGCGACAACCTTTTTATAGGCTGTTACCGCTTGTTCGAACATCTTTTCCGAGTCTGATTTTGGGGGATTTTTACCGACCACATCGCCGGGAACAATGTCGCCGGTCCCGGTTCGCATCTTTTCTTTTTCGATCAGTGAATAAGCGATACCCATTTTAAAATACGCCTCGGCCGCAGACGGATCGATCTCGACCGCCCGTTTGAAAGCCTCGATCGCGAGCTCGGTTTGATTGTCATCCAGCAACCGATTGCCGGCTTCGATCGCGGTATTGGCGTCGGTCATTTCGGCGAATTGCGACACTGCAGTTACGATCGCGGCGTTCGAATTCGTCTCGACATTAGCGTTCTCAGCCTTTTTTGCGCAACCGAAGGCGAGCGCGAACGTGATCAATATGACAAACTTCTTCATAAACAATTAATTTTTACGTTAGCCGGGCGGGAAGATGAACGGGCGGCCGGCGAGCAGGTGGACGTGCAGGTGGAAAACCGTCTGTCCGCCGTCGCCGTTTGTATTGATAACGACGCGATAGCCGTCGGTCGCAAAACCCTTTGCCCGGGCGATGTCAGCGGAGGTCAGTAGCAGATGCCCAAGCGTTAATTTCTGTGTCTCGGTGGCCTTGTCGAGCGAATCGATATGCTTCTTCGGAATGATTAGAATGTGGGTCGGAGCCTGCGGTTCAAGATCGTTGAAAGCAATACAAACGTCGTCCTCGAAAACCTTCGCCGAAGGTATCGATCCGTCCGCGATCTTACAAAATATGCAATCTTTTAAAGCCATAACTCGCCAAACCCTAATGCTTTATTAAATCACACACGGCAACGATTGTTAACCCGGTCTCAGGCTGACGCCTCATCAGCGGACGCCGAACTGTCGGTGATTCGCTCAATATCGGCACCGACCGAGCGTAATTTACGAACGATCGTCTCGTATCCGCGGTCGATGTGATAAACACGGTCGATAGTCGTTTCGCCCTCGGCGCACAATGCCGCAAGCACCAGCGAAGCCGACGCGCGAAGGTCGGAGGCGATTATTTTCGCTCCCATCAAATTTGTCTTCCCGCGAACGGCGGCCGTATTTCCGCTGATCTGAATATCAGCGCCCATTCGAATCAGCTCAGACGCATGCATGAATCTATTTTCGAAGATCGTCTCCGTAACCCTTGATTCACCATCGGCCTGCGTCATCAGAGCCATGTACTGTGCCTGCATATCGGTCGGAAAAAGCGGGTGCGGTTCGGTTGTGACATCGACCGCCTTGAGACCGCCGCTGCCGCATTTTACGTGCAGAGTACTTTGATTCAGCTCGTTGATCTCGACGCCTGCTTCACGAAGTTTTTCGATGACGGCAGTCAAATGCTCGGGGCGGCAGCATTTTATTTCGAGATCACCGCCGGTGATCGCGGCCGCGACTATAAATGTGCCCGTCTCAATACGATCGGGAATGATCGTGTGCTCCGCACTGCCCAAGGCCTCGACGCCCTGGATCTCGATGACCGACGTTCCGGCACCTTTGATCCGTGCTCCCATTTTGTTCAGGAGTTCGGCGAGATCGTCGATCTCTGGTTCCTGAGCGGCGTTTTTGATGATCGTTTTTCCGCTCGCGAGGCTCGCCGCCATCATCACGTTCTCGGTTCCGGTGACGGTGACTTTTTCAAATTCGATCGTGTTTCCGACCAAACGGCCTTTCGGAGCACGAGCGACGACATCGCCCGACTCGAGCGAGACGACGGCACCGAGTTGTTCGAAAGCCTTCAAATGCAGATCGATCGGACGCGTTCCGATCGCGCAACCTCCCGGCAGACTCACCTTCGCCTGACCAAATCTCGCAAGCAAAGGCCCAAGAGCGAGAACGCTCGCCCGCATCGTTTTTACGAGTTCATACGGAGCCTCAAAGGTGTTCACATTGCTAGCGTTGATCTTGTGCGTCCGCAGTTCGGGCGTCAAAACGGTCGCCCCCAGATCCTCGAGCAGCCGCCGCTGGGTTATCAGATCTTTTACATACGGCACGTTGTGCAATGTCACCGTTTCACTCGACAGCAATGTCGCCGCTAGGCAAGGCAATGCCGAATTCTTCGCACCGCTGATCTCAACCTTCCCACTCAACGGCCGTCCGCCGCGAACCAAAAACTTGTCCATATTCTCCTCTTCGAAGTCGATCCCAACCTACACGAGCTGTAAGCAACCGTTATACATTCGAGAACGAAATCTTATCATAAGTTGCAAAGATCTGAGCAAACGGAGAGATCGAGATTCGGGTGAATCTACTCGGTATTGTGATCGGCGAGAGGCCGGATGAGCCTGAGAAAATGCAAAAATTACATTGTCAGAAAAGTCGCAGAGAAACTTCTCGCACTAATTGATAGAAATTAGGGAACGAAGTTATAAGTGATAATGCCGGAGACCTTGACCGGATTTCCCATTAAAAGAGTTGGTGAAAATTTCGAACTGCA
>JBBRUA010000190.1:0-6079 GCA_038248245.1 Pyrinomonadales bacterium
ATCGGCTCTCAACTAATGCTAGCAGTAATGTTCGGATTTCTCGGATTATTGTTGGCAGTTCCGCTTGTCGCCATTCTATTTGTAATGGTAAAAACTATTTATGTTGAAGATATTTTGGGACGAGGAGTCGAAGTTAAGGGCGAACTAGATGCCAAAAGAAAAGGCGGTTCGGAGGGAGCTAATAATGAATCGCGAGGCGACGATAAATTGGCCATGGGAAAGCCTCCTGAAAAATTACCTGGATAAATTTGAGAAGGCTCCGTTACTTTTCGTGGTCAACGGTGCGGTGCGAAGCGGCGATCGA
Organism: Pyrinomonadales bacterium; assembly: GCA_038248245.1. Classification (GTDB taxonomy): domain Bacteria; phylum Acidobacteriota; class Blastocatellia; order Pyrinomonadales; family Pyrinomonadaceae; genus OLB17. Next base: position 305 of record JBBRUA010000190.1, read on the forward strand.
TTTATCGACTTCTTCGACCAACTCCTCATAAACCTGGTCCGAAATAATTCCGTTGCTTAGCATTTGATTGAGCGCTGCTCGCTGAGCCCGTAGGCCCTCGAGAATGGCGTCTTCACGCTCTTCGATCCTTAAATTAGGGTGCTCTTCGAGCAGTTCAGTTTGTTCGGCATTCGCGTCAGCCACCTGTCGTTGAAGTTCGCCTTCGATTTCCTCCCAGGTCGACAGCGACAGCATTCGTTTCTCATGCATTTCGCTGACGCGGCTTAGCGCGGCTTGGGCCGCAAGCAGTCGCCCGTGCCGGCGTTCGTACTCCATCTCTACCGCGGGTGCCACCCCAAGACCCAGACGTCTCATCAAGAACTGCATTGTCGTTCCCTGTGCGAGAAGGGTAAATAGAACTACACCGAAAGTCATCACGCGCAAGAGTTCCCTTTCGGCAAGCGCGAGCGGTAGACTCAGGGCGAGTGCCAGACTGATAGCTCCACGCAATCCGCCCCAGAAGAGGACGTGACGATAGGCGAACGGAACCTTGTTCGTTGAAAGTAGATTGGTCAGAGCTGTCAAACCATAGACGACCAGGGCACGGCTCAAAAGAACTGCTCCCAAGCCGATCGCGATCGGCACTATATTCGCCCCGATCTCTCGAAGATTTACGTCCAATCCAATAAGAAGAAAAACAAGCGAATTGGCGACAAAGGCGAGAAATTCCCAGAAATTAAAAAGCACGATCCGGGTTGTCGGCGACATTCCCTTCAGTCCGATATTGCCCGTGATTATTCCAGCCGCGACCACTGCAAGCACACCTGAAACATGAAACCGCTCGGCGATCAGATAGGCTCCGAAGGCGAGAACGGTGGTCAGCATTGTCTCGATCAAGTAGTCGTCGACCCGGGCGATCACCTGTGCGATGACCCATCCAAGGCCTATCCCGATAAGCAGGCCGCCGGCCGAAACGCGAATGAAGTCAACCGTAGCCGTCAGGAGGTCAAACGATGGGGCACTTTCGCCCGAACTCATTACCGACGCAGATAAAGCCAATGCGAGCAGTAGTTTAAAAATGACGATAGCCGTTCCGTCATTAAAAAGGCTCTCGCTTTCGACAAGCGTAGTAAGTCGCTTCGGGGCTCCCAACGCCTTGAATAAGGAAACCACCGCTACCGGATCGGTTGCGGCTATCAGTGCCCCAAAAACCAGCGCACTCGAAAAAGAAATGCCGACGCCCCACGAGACGATCGCGCCGACAATTAAAGTCGTCACTAAAACGCCCGGAATGGTTAGCCCGACGATCGGCAGCCAGTTAGCTCGAAGTGATTTGAACTCAAGATGAAATGCTGCTTCAAAAACAAGCGGCGGAATAAAAAGCGATAAGATAAGTTCCGGCGTCAGATCGATTTCCAGCGGCTGCTGAAAGGTTATAAGCAGTCCGACCACGACCAACGCCACAGTGTACGGAATTCGGAAACGACGCACCGCAAGCGCAACTAGCGAAACGATAAGCAATAGCTCAATGATCAGCGTCTCGGTTGCTAGAAATTGTTCCACAGGGATCTTGTGTCGGGCCTTTCCACGCTCAAGTATAAACTATTATAGACATCCAAAGGAAACAGCCCCGAAGTCGGCGTCCACAACTTTTTCGGCAACTTTGCCGGCGACTTGTGGGAGAAGTAATAGGAAATCATAGCACCTGGACTCCTATCGATCTTGTTTAAATGCGCATAAAACGGGCACATGGATTGCACCCGTTTTCTGCACTATAATGGTGTAGATTTCTAATTGGCGTACTGTTTGACCGTAGCTGAGAAATTTCGAAGATCAGCCGGTAAATTCATGATATTCACACTCGCCGGCTTTTCTAAAACTTCGCCAGCTTTCATTCTGTAAAATGCTTCGTTCTTGCTGTTGTCAGCGGTCAGCACTGCACCGCCGATCGACGCTCCAATAAACGCCCCCTTACTTCTCGACCAGATCAAGATCCCCGAATTAAGCGTTGCGTTGGTCGCCGCGCCAACCGTCCGTCCGATTGGTCCGGCGGCAAAACTTAGATTGCCTTCAAACGCCAGATTGTCATCCAGAAGCTCGCGTAAGGCCCCTTCGTTCATAAATAACATTATGTAATCAGTTTTCTTCGCCCCGATCTGGGCTCCGAAGCTCGCTCCGCCGATATTATAGAAGACCGGAGAAGACCAGCCGTTAGCCGTGCGTCTGGCAACAACGCCGTCACCGCCGCGCCCGCCGAAGATAAATCCAGCTTTTACAACGCTCGGGAAAACGCCAATGGCTTCAGCTTTTTCAAGCAATTCCCGTGGAATTGATTTGTCGGGAACATTCATTATTTTGCGGAAAACCTGTGTCGCCTCGCGCACGTCTTTGCGTCCTTCCTTCTGCTGGTTTCGCACTTCTTTCGCATCCATCATCGTCTGCGCCGGAATTGCGACGACGCCGAACGACAATACGGCTATCATCGTCAAGCTGCTAAAAGTCCATTGTCTAATTGTCTTATTCATAATAATTTCCCCTTGTTTGATTAATGTGTAGAGTTCGTCGCCTTTATTTTTTCTCCGGACCGGACGAATTTTTCATCTGCATAAATGCAAAATATAGATCCGTCAGTCGGTCACCCGCCGCGACGTCGTTTCGAGCCAACAGCGTGATCGTTTCGTCGCGCTGTGCCAATATCGGTTGGGCCGCTTCGCGTTGCTGAGCAGTGAATGCTCCCTTTTCGCGTTCGATTTCAGCGCGCAGGTCTGTGAAAAAATCACTGGTTTGCTGTCGAGCCTGTTCAAATTCGCCGCGGCGGGCGTTTAGTGCGGCCGTTCCCAAGTTGTTTTGCAAAACGCTCGGACGCAGAGTGTTAACCGCCGCGTCCCGCTCATTTTGGTGAGAACGCGCCGAAAACCACATCGGGACGAAACCGAGCAGAAACGCAATAACAGCTACCGCTCCTAAAATCCCCACTTTCTTCAGCATTTCGCTGTTCCCTTCTCCCGCGAGGGTTTCGCCGTCCGTTTTCCGAGCCTCTCGTCCGTCATCTTCTTCTTTCATGTCCATTTCTCCTCCAGCATTCATAACCGTTCCTCCATTAACCAGCACTGCGGCCAGTCACGAGTTTGACAACCACCACCACTGCGGCGGCAACCAGTAACAGGTGAATCAACCCTCCGGCGACGCCGCCGATGAATCCCACAATCCACAAAACTAATAAAATTGCCAAAATTGTCCAAATCATTTCTTTTCTCCTTTTTATCAATTGCCGTGTAAACGATTGAGAAATTCAATGAGTGTCAATCGGCATTACTTCCCGCTACGCTTTCGCGCTTCGATTCCATTTTATTTCGATCTCGATTTCGCCCGCGCCGTTCGCGTCCAACTGCATCTCGATTTCGATGTCGCAGTCGGTCGGAACGCTTATGCGATTTCCGGCGACTTGCAGGCGAAAAGATTTGCCCGCTTCGATCGCGTCGGCTATTCGCCTCAATTTGTCGGCGGTTTGCCCCGGCGTGTAACTGCGCTCAACATCAATTTCGCCGCGCTTTAACTCATTTCGCTCATCTATCTGTCTGTCAGTTACTTCCATTAAATCAATTGTAAATTTTTCCAACGCCGTCGCCATCGGCATATTTACTCAAACCGCATAGGTGTTTCTACTTATCGTTATGAGTGGCAGTCTTGGTTTCGAGTGTTGGTTTCCGGCTTATTTCGACGGCGATTGAAAGACGTTCAACGGCGCACGGGGATCCAAGCAAATGCACCTTCCAGTGAGGCAGCAAGGCTTGATCACGTCAAAATGTTGTTTACTATTTAACTTTTTCTATTAAGGAATCGGCAGGAGCACGGTGAACTTCGCACCGCACCGTGTTTCGATTGCCGGGCTTTCAACAGCGATTTCGCCGCTGATCTGATCGATCAGATTGCGTACAAGATAGAGCCTTAATCCGATCCCGGACGTTTCATTGGCGAAACATTCATCTTCGCGTATGGTTCGTTCGTCCGCGTTGCTCACCGCTCTGGCTCTCGCCTCGAGCGGGAGTCCCCGATAGAATTTTTCAAAAATTTTCGGTAAGTCGGAGGCCCGGATGCCGCAACCGCTGTCGGTGAATTCTATCGCGATCTGATTGTCTACTCGGGTCGCTGCAACGAGGATCTCGCCGCCTTCGGGCGTATATTTCATCGCGTTCTCAATGAGGCACGAGGAGATTTGCCGAAGCGCTTCTGAATCGGTCAACGCAGGCGGCAAGCTATTTTGCGGTAATTTTAGGTTTAGCGTAAGTTGCCGCGATGCCGCAGTTTTTAGATGTGCTTCGATTGTCCGGCGTAGGATTTTTTCGACATCAACCGAAGCGAGCGAAATTTTATATGCACCCGATTCGATACGCGACAAATTCAATAAATTCTGGACGAAATCAATTTGCCGGTCGCACTCTTCCGCGATAGTTTCTAGAAATTCGTCGCGTTCGGCGGCGGATACTTTATTGCTTTGTAAAACTCTGGTCAAGGTTTTTATTGTCGTCAGAGGTGTTCTGAGTTCGTGCGAAACGTTTGAGACGAACTCGGACTTCAATCGGTCGAGCGTCTTTAGTTTGTCCTCGCGTTGTTCTATTTCTTGTGCCATTTGATTAAAAGTTGTGCCTAGTTTGCCGACTGAACCGCCGCCGCCTTCGACGATAACTCGCGCAGTCAGATCTCCGGCACCGAATCGGAGTGCCGCCTCACTCAAACGGCGGATCGGATTAACGATGCCGAGAGCGATAGCGTAAGCCGCCGCCATCGCCAGAGCGAGTACGAGCAAGCTGAAAAATAACTGCCGGAAAAACTTTTGCCGCGATGGTTCGTATAGCGTGCGACTTGGAATACCGACGACGACCGTTGCGTCCGCCAAATCAATTCTCGCCAGCCCGTAAATGCGCCTAATTCCGTCATACGGGCTTTCGACCTCAATCGTACCCTCCCGCTTATCCGTTAAAGCGACAAGAAGCGGGGTTAATTTTGTGTCCAGCGATATCTGTTCGGGCGAGACGCGGCTCCGGTAGATCAGTTGATTGTTCGAGTCGAAGACGGCGATGATGTTGTCCGGCGGCAAGCGTAGGTCGTCAAAAACTGAATTCGCGCTCGCTCCGTCGATCCTTGCTACGACGAATCCGCCATTAGCTGTCGGGACTGCAAGCGAAAGGAGCCGCAACTTTTTGTCTTCGGTCTGTTCCGTGGTTACCACGAACGAGTCTTTTCGTGTGGCTTCGTTTTTGAGTTCCGCGACGGAAATCATCGGTAGGTCGCGTCCTCTATATGACTTTGCAAATACGATCTCACCGTCGCGGTTGAGAATCTGTAAATCCAGCCAGTTCGGCCGAGTTTTGATGATCGAGTTGAGGTATTCGGTCAGGACGCTGCGACTATCGCTATTTGCGGCTAAGATTGAAATCGTTTCCATCGTTTGCCGCTGTGCTTCGAGACGCTGCCCGAACGCCGTCCCCGCAAGTTGAGCCTGGCGTTCGACCGATTCGTTGATCTGCGCGATACTCGCCTCGCGGAACTCCCAGAGATTGAAAAAGCCGATTAGCACAAGCGGTGCGGTGAGGCCGCAGGTCAACCATAAGAGCCGAGAGCGAATCGTTAAAGAGTGAAATTTAACCACAAATCAGCATCGGCCATTAGTTGCTTTACCGCAAGTGCTAAAACTGCAACCGACTCGCAAATTCGCTCTTACTTTGTTGTCACTCGCCGATCGCCGAGCTATTTATTCTTCAATTTCTGCATCGTCACCGTCACCGTCGGTTTGTC
>JBBRUA010000191.1:0-6055 GCA_038248245.1 Pyrinomonadales bacterium
ACGACGAGTAGTTCGGTGCCGCCCGTTCGCAACAGTTCGGTGACTTCACCGATCTCGGTCCCATCGATCGATTCGACCTTGCAGCCGGCAAGTTCCCAATCGAAAAACTCGTCTTCGTCTAGTTCGACCGCTTCGGTTTCCGGTACGCAGATCTCAACATTACGAAGCGTCTCACCACTCTCGACGGTGTCGAACCCGGCGAATTTCAATATGACGCGGCCGTTTTGAAACCAGAACCTTTCAATTCTCAATTCGAACCGTTCGCCGCTTTCGCGTACCGCCGTCACAACATTGAGATACTTAAAGCGATCAGGAAAATCGGTCAGAACATCTGCCACGACCTCGCCCTTTAATCCGCGCGTTCGTACAATATTGGCGATTGCGACGAGATCTTCCATTCAGTTCACTTTATCGGGCAAACTAATCTTCGACCAGATCGAGCTGGAACCGCTTATTGTGTTTCTGTCCGGCGACAAAAAGAATGCTGCGGATCGCCTTTATCGTGCGACCCTCACGTCCAATTATCCGGCCCATGTCGTGCTCGGCGACACGCACGTCGATACGCACGTTCTTGCCCTCGGCATGCTCGACGACCTCAACGGCAGCGGGGTCCGCAGCCAGGGCAGTGATAATTCTTTCGACAGCTTCTTTCATAAGCTTATGGAATTCGTTGAGTTAGTTGAGTTTTTGGTAACCCAATGAACTCAACAAACTCACAACTATTCCGCAACTGCCGCTTCGACGATCGGATTGTTCTTGATCAGGCTCTTAACCGTATCGGTCGGTTGTGCACCGACGCCGATCCAGTAATCGATACGGTCGTGCTTTAAGGTCACTTCCGCAGGATCGAGCATCGGGTTATAGGTTCCAACGTTTTCGAGATATTTCCCGTCGCGTTTCGAACGCTTTTCCTTTACCACGAGGCGATAAAAAGGTTTCCCCTTAGCGCCCATTCTCATTAAACTAATTGCTAACATAAATCTTAAGTGACTAGTGATAAGTGACGAGTGACCGGTGAAACTTTATCCGGCAACTTGTCCCTTGTTCCCCGTCCCTATCTCCTCTTTTTGTGTCTCTTCTTCTTCTTTATCCTGGTTGACAATGACTCGTTGCCGTTGCCGTTTTGTACATCATCGTTATCGGCGAGACCCATATCGCCGCCGCCGAGCAGTCCGCCAAGGCCGCCCGCGAGGCCGCCCATCATCTTTTTACCCAAACCGCCGAACATACCGCCGCTATTCATCTTGGCCATCATTTTCTTCATCTGCTCGTACTGGCGGATGAGTTGGTTGACCTCAGCGATGGTCGAACCGGAACCGTTCGCAATGCGTGTCTTACGGCTCGCGTCGATCACCTTGTGATTATTGCGTTCGAGCTTTGTCATCGAACCGATGATCGCTTCGGTCCGCAACATCTGATGATCGACCACCGCCGACTGCTCATCAGTGATCTGCATTCCGCCAGTCATTTGCTCCGGCAGCATCTTCATGAGTTTTGACATCGAACCGAGTTTTTTGAATTGTCCGAGCTGATTGCGAAAATCTTCGAGCGAAAACTGATTGCTCGTCATTTTGCGCAACTGCTCTTGAGCGTCTTTCTCGTCGATCTTACCCTGAACTTCCTCGATCAGCGACAATACATCACCCATACCGAGTATTCGCTGGGCGATACGATCAGGATAAAACGGCTCGATAGCGTCGTATTTTTCACCGACGCCGACAAATTTCACGGGCTGGCCGATCACCTGCTTGATCGAGAGGGCAGCACCGCCGCGGGCGTCGCCGTCCATTTTGGTCAGGACGACGCCGGTAATGCCGACACGTTCGTGGAAAACCTCTGCGGAGCGGACCGCGTCTTGACCGGTCATCGCATCGGCGACAAATAGAACCTCGACAGGTTTCGTTTCGGCCTTGATCTGCTCGAGCTCGACCATCAGGTCGTCGTCGATATGCAGACGCCCGGCCGTGTCGATCATCAACGTGTCAAAGCCCATCTCGACCGCGTGCTTCATAGCACCGCGAACGATGGTTAACGGATCGTTACTCTCTTTCGCCTCGTAAACGGCAACGTTCACCGCATTTGCGACAACTCTTAACTGTTCGCGAGCCGCAGGACGATAAACGTCGACCGACACGAGCAAAGGTTTTCGTTCCTGGTTATCGGCTAGCCAACGCGAGATCTTACCGGTCGAGGTCGTTTTACCCGAACCCTGCAGGCCGACGATCATCACAACGTTCGGCGTTTGCTTGGTGAAAACCAGCCGGGACGAAGTGCCGCCCATCAGCGCCGACAGCTCGTCATAGACGATCTTTACGACCTGCTCGTGCGGCTTCAGATCCTGCCAAACCTCCTGTCCCTCAGCCTTTACGCGAATGGCCTCAACGAAATCCTTGGCGACCTTATAGTTTACATCCGCCTCTAAAAGAGCCATCCGGATCTCGCGCAAAGCAATATCCACGTGCTCCGGAGTCAACGTCCCCTGCCCCCGCAGATTCTTTAGCGATTTCTTAAGTTTGTCGGATAACGATTCAAACATATAGACACACTTCGGCCACTAGAGTCGAAACTATAAATACTAAGCGTTTATCGGGGAAGTGTCAAATTTTGGACGCACTCAAAATGCGCTCAAGCGCCGTAAATACCGCGCCCGGAGCAACACTGAGAATGCATTTTGGCTCGGCGAACTCGGCGCAAACATATCCCGGGCACGGTTGACACGGAAGCGGTTCGAACACGATCTCGTTCGGCGAATCCGTCCAAGGACGCCAGTGGTTGCGGTTGGACGATCCAAAGATAACAACGGATAGTGTTCCGACCGCAGCGGCGATATGGGCAATACCGGAATCATTCCCGACAAAAACCTTTGCGATTGAGGCGAGAGCGGTGATCTCCGGCAGTGTCAGATCGTCGAATGTTTGGATCGCTACCTTCGATTCATCTTGTAATGCTTTCAGAACCTCGGCCTCGTTTCGCGACGCGATGGCGATAGTTCTGATATCTTTGTCCGCGAGAAACTCCGCCGTTCTGGCGAAATTTTCAGGCGCCCACTGCTTCGTCGCAAACAGCGAAGCCGGATGCATCACAGCAAAAACTGCCTCTTCTTCCCGTTGCGTGCTTTGCGTCTTTGCGGGAAATTTCTTCCTGATCGATTCCAACGCAGTCGAGGTGACCGTCAGCTTGCTTTTCGGCCGGTCCTCAACCGGGACACCGACAAAGCCTAACAATGCCAACTGCTGTTCGGCAGAATGCGTAAATTCTGTCTTCCAGAAATCGGCGGATGATGAAAGAAGATGGTTGTATAGGAACGAATATTGGTAATCCGCATATCCGACGCGATGCTTTGCACGCGAGGACGAGGTGAAGAAAGTCGCCGTCGTTCCTCCGTGGATGTTGAATGCGACATCGTATTTACTGCTCCGTAGTTGCAATGCGATCTTCGTCCGCTCGAGCGGACCTTTTCCGACGCTAATCACGTTATCGATCGCCTCGTGGCCGACGAGTAGCGGAGCGACCCAGTCTTCGAGCAAAATATCGATTTGAGCGTTGGGAACGAAACGTCTAAGAGCAATTATCGAAGGTGTGGACAGAACGGTGTCGCCGATCGAGCGGAGTTTAACGATGAGGATTCGTTTAACATTTGGCCAATCGATGTCCATAACGAAAGAGTGACGTTCGAAAGCAGGAATGTTATTTCATTCTCACGTTCTATTTTTCCACTGTCGCTTCGTCGATAAGCATAACGGGGATCTCGTCGCGGATCGGATAGACGAGAGAACACTCAGCATTTACGCATTTCAAACGCGTTTGCTCGTCGTTGATCTCGACCTTTGACTTACATTTCGGGCAGCGAAGAATTTCTAGAAGTTCAGGACTGATGGCCATAATAAAATGTCAAAACCGCCTGCATCAGCGGGCGGTTCGATCTCCGGAAATATTTTCCTTTTGTCTGTCGCGTTCACGCAAGAGGTTAAACCTCCGCTTCCGTTTTCGTTTTCGTTCCGCATTCGGGGCAGAATTTAGCTCCGGCAGCTAGCTCGAACTCGCAATTGGTACATTTCGCCTTTTCCTGAGTTGAACCGCAGTCTGAGCAGAATTTCGCACCTTCGCGAAGCTCGGCACCGCATTTAACGCACGGCACTTTCGCGACTTCCATCTTGCCGCCGCAATCGGAGCAGAATTTTACGCCTGTCGCATTTCCTTTGCCGCATGTTGGACATGGAACAGTTGACGCCGACGGCGGCTGAGCCGCACCTCCAACTCCGCCAGCTTGTTGGCCAAAAACGTTCGCCATCTGTCCGCCGACCGCAAACCCAGCTCCAAGTCCGGCTCCGAGTCCCGCACCGCCGCCTTCGTTCTGGGCAGCGTCACGTAGAGCATCCGCCGCCTGAAACTGCATATACGTTTGCGCGTCGCCGAGTGCTCCCATTGATGCACGTTTGTCCATCGCGGCCTCGACTTCGGGCGGCAAACTTACGTTTTCGACGTAGAATTTGGTGACCTCAAGACCATAGGTCGCAAAATCTTCATTGATCTTTGCCCTGATCGCTTCGCCTATCTCTTTGTATTGGGCGGCAAGGTCGAGGGCCGGTATTTTCAGTTCGCCGAGAGCGTCCGAAAATTCTGTGACGATTGCCCGCTTGAGCTGGCCGTCGATATCTTCTGTCTGAAAATGGGCATTCGTTCCGGCGATCTGCCGGATAAATTCCGCCGGATCCGCAACCCGTAGGCTATATGCACCGAAGGCACGCAGGCGAACGATACCGAAATCCGCATCGCGCAACATGACCGGGTTCGACGTTCCCCACTTCATGTCGGTAAACTGTTTCGTGTTCACGAAGTAAACTTCGGATTTGAAAGGCGAGTTAAAGCCGTATTTCCACGCGCCGAGTTTCGACAGGATCGGCGTGTTCCCGCCGTCGATCTCGTACTTGCCGGGCGTAAATACATCCGCGACCTGACCTTCGAATACGAAAACCGCCGCCTGCGATTCGCGAACAATAAGTTGGGCACCGTTCTTGATCTCCTGCCCCGCGACCGGGAATCTGTAAACGAGCGTATCCTGCGATGAATCGAGCCACTCGATCACCTCGATAAACTGATTCAACGCCGCTTCTTTAACCTTGTCAAAAAGACTCATTTTTCAAATCTCCTTCTGCGAACTCTTAACGATAAAATATGACACAAAGTTCAAAAAAATGGAAGAGTTGAGTTTATTCGAAAGGTTAAAAAAGCCAGTTGAGTGGTGATCCGAGGCTGATGGCCCGCGTTGCGTTTCATCTTCGCAACATTGTGTCACCAACATCGTAAATGTTAGGCTTAGATTGCGATGATCGAATTAAAAGACAAGCTAAAAATCCTGGCCGATGCGGCTAAATATGACGCCTCGTGCGCCTCCAGTGGTTCTAAACGAGAGCGGTCCAAAGGCGGCATCGGCAACACCGAGGGCATGGGCATTTGTCACAGCTACACTCCCGACGGCCGGTGTATTTCGCTCTTAAAGTTACTGCTGACGAACGTTTGCATCTGGGATTGTTCATATTGCATTAATCGCAAATCGTCCGATGTAAAACGTGCAAGATTCACGCCGGACGAAGTCGTGCGGCTCACGATCAACTTTTATAAGCGAAACTATATCGAGGGCCTTTTCCTGAGTTCGGGAATAATTCAGAATGCGGACTACACGATGGAGCAACTTATCTCTGTCGCCAAAAAATTGCGTGAAGAAGAAAATTTCGGCGGCTACATTCACTTAAAAGCGGCTCCCGGAGCGTCGCCTGAGCTGATAAAACTCGCCGGCAAATACGCCGATCGATTAAGTGCAAACATCGAAATGCCGGTCCAAACTGATCTCGACGTCCTTGCGCCTGAAAAGACAATTGTTGAGATCGAGAACACGATGTCGGACATTAAACTCGGCATCGACGAATCGCGATCGGACAAATCGGCACCGGCGTTTGCCCAGGCCGGTCAATCCACTCAACTCGTCGTCGGTGCGAGCGCCAGTTCGGACACGATCATTCTGAACAAGGCCGAAAGCCTCTACAACACATATTCT
>JBBRUA010000192.1:0-6039 GCA_038248245.1 Pyrinomonadales bacterium
CCGCACGGCAAACGGATACGAAACCGAAAACTTTGGCCCGTGCGCTTTCGTACCGTTGATCGGCGAACACGGCTGGAAATAAAGGGGAAAAGGGGAAAAGGGGAAAAGGGGAAAAGGGGAAAAGGGGAAAAGGGGAAAAGGGGAAAAAATTATTATTCGAATTGAGACCTCGATCTCCAAATCGTGATTGCATTCATTTTCATTTTTCCACTCTTAAACCTTTCTCTTTCCTCTTTTTCACATTGAATTATGGAATCCATCACCGAACTATTTCATTACGTAAAAGATTTTCTAAACCCGAAGCTCATGATCGACTGGATGCTCCTGAAGTTGGGGCTCTGGGTCTATCTCGGCCTGTTTTTTATTGTTTTTGCTGAAACTGGACTTGCGATCGGTTTTTTCCTCCCGGGCGATTCCCTTCTTGTTGTTGCCGGACTTTTTGCGGCGGCCGGCAAGCTGAATTTGGCTGTCCTGATGATTACGCTTTTCGTGGCTGCGGTCATAGGCGACGCGGTCGGCTATTATTCGGGCAAGCGGATCGGCCCGGCTATATTCAGCCGTCCCAAGTCCCGATTCTTTAACCCTAAGCACCTTAAAAAGGCCCATAGTTTTTACGAAAAGCACGGCGGCAAGACGATCATTATCGCCCGTTTTGTTCCTATCGTTCGCACATTTGCACCAATAGTCGCCGGGGCGGCCAATATGCCGTATCGCCAATTTGTCACCTATAACGTCGTCGGCGGTTTCGCATGGGTCGTGAGCATGCTGCTCGCCGGTTATTTTCTGGGCGGAGTCGTCGAAACGTTTATGCGGAGCGTCTTCGGTATCGAGAATTTCCTTCTCGAAGATCATATCGACAAGGTAGTGATCGTCATCGTTTTTCTTTCGATATTGCCGATAATCTTCGAATTTTTTAAGGCGTGGCGCGAGAAAAAGCATTCCCAAGCCAACCCGGAAATCGAGACCGAATCTGATTTGACTAAGCCAGCCGAGTAACCTACACTCAAGCATTGGTCGGCGGGGCGTGGCTCAGTCTGGTAGAGCGCCCGGTTCGGGGCCGGGAGGCCGGAGGTTCGAATCCTCTCGCCCCGACCATATTTTATAAAGACAGCGAGCACTCTGGTTTGCTGTTTTTTTGTTTTTGGACATGAATGATCTGACTGACAGAGTTTCCGTCCGCCACGCGATCGATACCGATGCGACTCTCATCTCCGTTCTGGCGTCGGCAACATTTTACGAGGCCTATTTCGAACAGGACGAGTCATCAAATCTGTCGGGCTACATTCACGAGTCCTTCGCGGTTGACGAGGTTCGCTCCCAACTCCAAGATCCGGAGTCCTCCTATATTCTAATTTTCTTGGACGGCAAGGCCGTCGGTTACGCCCGACTGATCGAAAACGCCACATCAGACGGCATCTCGCCCGGCTCAACGATCGAACTCAGGCGTCTGTACATGCTCGAGCGGGTCTGGGGCACCGGCATCGGCACGACGCTGCTCGAATACTGTGTCGACGAAGGCAGGAATCGCGGTTTTGATATATTCTGGCTCGGCGTTTGGGAGGAGAATGAACGCGCCATCCGTTTTTACGATAAGTTCGGATTCTCACAGGTCGGCACCATCTCATTCCCGTACGGCGACGTCGTCGGAACGAACCGAGTCCTGCAACGCTTTCTGAAGTAATATGGCGGCCCGATGACCTTCAACCGCCCGGCTCTAACTAAAACCGGAATTGATATCTCAAAGTCAGGCTTCGGCCCGGCCCGTCGATACCCCAACCGGGGGCACGATGACTTTTGTCAGCGATATTCTCGAGATCGACTGTTACTTCGTGGTTCTCACCGAATCGATAACCGCCGCGCAGGTTGAAAAGTGCATATCCCGGGATCGCCGAGAAGAGCGGGACAGCCGTATCGTTATTAGCGACCAAAACTCCATTGACGATCGACCCCAATGGCAGAACCCGATTCTGCACCTGAGCCAGAGTTTCGCCGGTCGCGATCAGCGTACCGCCGGCCGTACCGCACTGGCCGTTTGTTCCGACGGTGGTTATTCCACGAACACATGCTCCGCGCCTGAAGAAATTTTGGATCTGTGCCCGCGTTCTCGCTCCGCCGGTTCGGCGGTCGGCGATATCAAGACTGGAAAGTCGATCCTGTCGTCCGGAAGCATTTACATAACCCTCGGCCCAAAACCTTTTACCCGTCGGCTGATACCGTAGACGAAGAAGGCCAAATTGCGGTGGAATACCGCCGCCGCCCAAGTTCGGTGGAGCGCCGGTTATTCGGTCTTCTGCAAAAACGTACGAATAGTTTCCGGCCGTTGTCCAAGAATCCATGAAGCGGTATTCAAAATTGAATTCCACGCCCTTGAGCCGAGTGTCGCTAAAATTCGACTGGATCAGGACCGGCGTCGTCGAAGCCGGCACGAAGACCGCGCCGTTAGCATTTTGCGAAGTGATCGTCTGGCTGCCAAGCGGCATGCCGACCGCACCCTGCGGGAGTATCAATGCCTGACGAACGATCGTGTCTCCGTAATCGACCAAAAATCCGGTCAAGTTTGCGTCGAATTTTCGATTGCGGTAACGAAGGCTGATGTCGTAATTATTACTGATCTCTGATCGCAACTGCGAGACTCCGACGCCACTCGAAACGGCTGTAGCGTCGGCCGTGGTGCCGATCGTCGCTCCGATTCCGGCCACGTCAGCGGTCGAGACCTGAAAGCCGACTCCGACAAGTCCGAGGCCACCAAGACTCGTTATATTTGGAGCCCGAAATCCGCGAGAAAAATTGAAAGCGGCATTCAGTCCTTTTACAATCGTAACGGTCGCCCCGATCCGTCCCGAAAAATCTTCGAATCGGGCCGAGTCATTCGGAAACAGTGGACGACCGCCGACAAGCGGGCTATCGCCTGATCTCGATCTGTAATAGGCGACGTTGTAGCGAAGGGCACCGCTTATCCGAAGCCGGTCTGGAATGGCTTCAAAAACGTCCTGAATATAGATACCGCCGAGGTCGTAGGTCGAGCCGTTTGGCACACGCGGCCTTACGAGCGTGACTACACGCGTAACCGGATCGGTGCTGAATGAGGGAGCCGTCACCTTGTCATGATAAAGGTCACCGCCGAACAGAAAATTATTTCGTGCGAATTGCTTGTCAAAAAAGAAGCCGATTCCCCACGAGGTCGTCCTCTCTTTGTCGTTCGTGATCGCTCCAACCGGATTCCCCTGACCGCCCTGATTAACGCGTTCCTCGCGCTGGCTGTTATACGAAACATTTGCCGAAAAATTGTCGAAAAATCCGGCACCGACCTTCACGTAACGGATATAAACGAAATCTAACATCAAGTTCCTGAGATCTGCGATCAGATTCCCGTCTCCGCCGAGCAACTGGTCGTAACGCTTACCGCCGTCCTGCTGGCTGCGTTGATAACGAAAGCTGAGGTTCTGATCGGCCGCGACAGCATAATTTACCTGAAAGGTCCCGCCATACTGCGAAAAGGCGGTATCGGGCAATCGTTCATTTCCGGTTATGTCCGACGGCAACCCTAAAAATCTAGTGACCGCCGAATGGCTGTCGAGGCCTCCGCCATTGCGAAGCGTATTCACCCGACGCGAGAAAAGATTCCCGAGAACGCCGAATTTTTTCGTTCCGTAGCTCAGCAGAGCGTTGCCGCCAAACGCCCGGTCAGCACTGTTGAAAAGAGTATTGAACTCGCCGTTCCACTTTGGAGAAGTAAATCCGTATTCCGGCTGTCTCGAAAGGAGCTGGACGTTTCCGCCAAGGCCATCAGAACCAAATTGTGCAGTGTTCGGACTCCTTTGCACCTCAACGGTTCTCAGGCTGCTAGGCTCGTTCAGGTTAAAAAATGTATTGATGCCGCCGCGCTGAGTTGAATTCGTATACCGGATCCCGTCGACATAAACCCCTACCTCCGTCAGGCCTCGCACCAGAACCGCTCCGATCGTCGGGCTTGTTCTCTGTAGCGACACGCCGACCTCTTCGTCCGCGACCTGAGCCATGACATTTGTCGTACGCTGACGAATTCCGTATTCCGAAATTACGTTTATCTGCTGTGCAACAAGGTCGTTCCCACCCGCGAGTCCCGTTTCGGCCGTGACCGTCACCAACTCATTCACCTGATTCACCGATAGCACCAGATCGACGTCGGACATAGGCTCACGTCTGACCCGGACCGCCCGCTTCTGCGAACTAAACCCCGGACGCGAAGCCACGATCACGTACGACCCCTCGGCGATACTATCGAAAACGAAACTTCCCTTAGCATCCGTTTCAACGGCACCAAAAACGATCTGCTGAGCGTTAGTGATCTTCACCGACGCGTTTGTCACCACAGCACCGCTTTCATCCTTCACCGATCCACCGACGGAGGTTCGGTCAGAGATCTGAGCCGATACAGAAGCGACGGCGATCGTCGCGAATACTAGTGCAGATGACAGTAAATATTTCATACAGTTCCACAAAAAAAATGGTCAATAAGGAACTAGAAGAAGTCCTCGGATTTAGCTGATCTGGTATGTCGCAACGCTGGTCGGGGTTTCGTAGCAACGGACCTTGTGCACCTTGACGCGTTCGTCAGCGATGCGGGTATTGAGATATTCGAGAAAATAACGTGCGAGATTCTCCGCCGATGGATTCAATTCCTCGTCAAATGGCGGCAACTCGTTGATATTTCGGTGATCCAAATACCTCACGATCTCATCCGCCGCCGTTTTCAGATCGCCAAAATCGATCAGCAAACCGATATTGTTGAGTTCCTCACCCCGGGCAAAGATCTCGATCTTATAATTATGCCCATGCAAATTCTCACACTTCCCCTTATACCCACGCAGTTGGTGAGCCGAAGAGAAATTCCGTTCGATCATTACTTCAAAAAATGCGGCCATATATTCAACTAGCACCCACGGTGCGTCGTAATCTAGCCTGCGGCACCGCCGCAGGAACATACAAAAATTTTGCCCAGCACCAACGGTGCGTCGTATTAATCCCAAACATAATCTTCATCATATTTGATATTGTGCTTATTTAACAGACTGCGAAACTCGTCCTTGAACGTCCGCTTACCATGATGTGCCTTTTGATCGGCAATGTAATTGGCGACAGCGTCCACGCCCGAACTACTTACCGAAAACACGCCGTAACCCGTTTGCCATTGAAATTTTTCATACTTTAAGCCCTTGGTCTTGATCCATTTCGAACTCCGCTTTTTCACCATTTCTACAAGGTGAGCAACAGTACAGGTTCTCGAAAGATTCAAGAGAATATGCATATGATCCTCGACACCGCCAATGATCTTTGCCGGCGAAGAACATTCGTCATACAGGATCTTAGCTATATAAGCGTATAACTCCGCCTGGATAACTTCATCAATGAATGATTGATGATTTTTGGTCGAAAAAACCAAATGAAGGTAGATATGCGACAAGGATTGCGGCATGGGTTTATCTATAGAGCTTAAGTCCTAAATATAAGATCTACGGGAAAATCTTACCAAATCTAAATTGATTGTTACTCCGCCGCGTTGCGGCTTGTTTGATCATTCAAAATACTGCGGCGTTGCCGCAGGCTAAACTACTAACGCACCTTTGGTGCTCAAATCAGGAAAAATCGTTCGTTTTCGGTTCCAAAATTTGCGCTACGTCTGTCAGCTCGCCAGTGATCCGCATCCGCGGCAGGCTGTTGAGAAAATCTCGCCCGTAGCCTTTCGTTCGCAAACGCGGGTCAAGTATGGCAATGACGCCGCGGTCGGTGGAACTGCGAATTAGTCTTCCGATTCCCTGTTTCAACGTGATGACCGCCTGCGGAACGCTGTAATCGAAAAACGACTTTCCGCCGTTCTCATCTATAAATCGAGACCGCGCAGCAACTATCGGGTCGGAGGGGACGGCGAACGGGAGTTTGTCGATGATGACGCAGGAAAGTTGGTCGCCGCGAACGTCGACGCCTTGCCAGAAGCTGGACGTCGCGAACAGAACGGCGTTCGGCGTCTCGCGAAACCGCTCGAGCAAACCCGTCTTCGCC
>JBBRUA010000193.1:0-5984 GCA_038248245.1 Pyrinomonadales bacterium
GCGACACTTCGGGCAACGTCGATCGCATTTTGAAATACACTTGCCGAAATCACCGCCGGTGCGAATGACACATCTAAGATATGATTTGAGTGCTCATTCTCGATAACACCGTAATGGGCGAAATCGCCATCCTGACCTCGGGCGCAAACGACTGAAACTTCTTTCTCAAAATCGACAAATGCCTCGAGAACGGCCTCGTTCTCCCCGATCGCTTCAAAAGCGTTTTGAATATCTGCCGCCGATCTTATTTTCGATTGACCTTTGCCGTCATAGCCAAAGCCGGCAGTTTTCAGAACGCAGGGAAACCCAAGCTCGGCAACGGCGATCCGCAGATCATCGAACCTTTTGATATGCCGAAAAGGCGTGACGGGAAAACCGTTCGCGGATAAAAAGGTCTTTTCGCGAAGGCGGTTTTGCGTGATATGAAGTATTTCTCCCTTCGGGAAAACATTTAAAAATTCTGCGGCCGCCTTGACTGTCGCCGACGGTACATTCTCAAACTCAAATGTGACGACATCCACACTCTGGGCAAACAACCGGACCTCGTATAGATCGTCGTACTCCGCGACGGTCTCTATATCCGCAATTTGCCCTGTCGGAGTATCGCTTTCCGGCGAGTAAGTATGTACGCGATAACCCATCTTCCGAGCCTCGATCGCGAACATGCGCCCAAGCTGCCCACTACCGAAAACACCGATCGTTGAATTGGGAAGAATTTGTTTAGCCACGAATTACGTCGAATGTAATGAAAAAAAAGATTAAATACTCCTGACCTACTTCAGTTTTGTCAAAAGAACGGTTTTTGTTTGTTTAGAACGAAATTCATGCAACTTTTCCCGCAGACCTGGCCGCGAATTGGCAAGGATCGAGATCGCAAGAAGTGCTGCGTTTTTCGCTCCGGGTTGCCCGATAGCGAGCGTGCCTACGGGAACGCCCGCAGGCATTTGAGCAATCGACAACAGCGAATCTAGTCCCTTGAGAGCTTTGCTCTCGACCGGAACGCCGAGTACTGGCAAAATGGTCTGCGAAGCGCACATTCCGGGCAAGTGAGCCGCTCCGCCGGCACCGGCGATAATGACCTCGATTCCTTGCTCTTCGGCTCCCTTAGCAAATTCAAACAGCAAATCCGGAGTCCGGTGTGCGGAGACGATCTTTGTCTCGTGTACGACTCCAAACTCGGTCAGCATCGTTGACGCAACCTCCATCGTCGGCCAGTCAGACTTACTGCCCATGATTATGGCAACCAGAGATTTGTCGGATTTTTTAGCCATTGCTTCCTAATAGTAAATGAAAAAGAACGAAGCCGAAACTCCATCCTTTATCCTCAGCTTCGAATTGCAAAGATTTTCTGTTCTGATGATTCTGGGGCTTTCATTATGAAGGTGTTCGGGCAGCGAAATTATTTGTTTGTGCGTGACGCCGGTACCCTCGGCGGTGTCGTTCCGTCTGCAGCTTAAACGTAATCCTATTCTTCGATTTTCAGTTCAATGGATGAATTTATTGTTATGGATTTTTGTTGATCAATCGCTTCTCTCAGAAACTCCTGTATATTATTTTATTTCGGGCTTCGGCGAGGTATTCCATTTTTTGTTTGGAAACCAACTCCGGTTTTCCAAATCGTTCTTGGGAACTCCAGTTTCTCCGGCTATGAAAGTTTATTTTGCTATTTAGTAATTCCAGAAGAAGTTCTTTCGCTTCCTCCGGTGCAAAGGTTCCATTGATCAGATTTACAGTTTCTGTTTTATACATAACGACTTGAAAATAACGTATCACAATTATCGGCCTGTCGAATCAAAAAGATTAAACTGAACTTCATATTGGCAAACGCCCACTTACGGATTGCAGATGTCGCAGAATCTTGGGTCTTCGAGCTCTTTTCCGTCGGGGTACATTTCATCCTTTTCAAATCCACATCGCTGGCATCTATGGATAAGGCTCAACGTAGAACGCGTTTGAGCTCCGCATACGCTGCAACGCAGACCGTCTCTTCGGTCGGCGATACCAAATCCGGGTGTTTCGCATTCCGGGCATAGCGACATTATCTTTGCCACTAGTTTTGTCGCGGCGGCGCCGATGACTTTCATGCGAGTTGGGTTGTGCATTGCCCGCATATCCGTTTCGACATAGGCAGACCCGCTGACCTCACTCAGTTTTCTGAACGTATCGATCAAATCATCTCTATTCGTTATGCCTTTAAGCACCTGTTCGTTGTCGTCCGTCGCACGACGCAGGATCAATCCATGAGAGGGAAACTGTGCCGAATCGGCGAACTCGAGAAGTTCGCTCTCGCTGGTAACCTGCCTCCCGCCAAAGTTGGTTTCGAGGCTTACTTCCCGAGCGATTATTTCGAGTTCGTTTGCCTTGTCGATAAAGATCAGTATCTCGTCATCGGCACTCGCAAAAAACGCCACCGGATGCGGCCCAAACGAACCTTCGCTCGCAACGCCGATATCGCAACCGGTCATTTCCATGGCGAGCAGACACTTGTTTCTCACGGTTTCGACGGCGTTCGATGTTCGTGCGATCTCGCCCGAAAACATTCCGAACGCATCGGAGTCAAAATTGTCGGGTACAAAGCAGATCGCGCCCAACTCTGCTTCGAGTATGGGCGCGATCACGCGTTCCTTTTCGTGTTTAGTAGCAATTACAAGTCTTCTTTCGCCAAACACAATAAGTATTTATTGACCCTGCCCGAGCGAATAGCCCGGCTGGCCGTCGAAATTATACAGATGTTCGGTCTTTATAAAATCTAGTTCCGCAGTGTTAAACCTGCCGAGCAGATTTATCACCTGCTGATGTGAGATTGTATCGCCCTGGTTTTCCGCCATAAAGCGGCATCGCCAATGATCGACACAGAATGTATCGGCATTTCCTTTCGGATAAACCTTGGTTCCGCGATTTGAAACCATAACGAGCTTTAGACCGTCGCCATTGAGTTTTTCGAGCTCGGACCCAACCTCGTTTCCGGCACCGTAAAAATTACCGTTCCACCAGCTAATGAAAACATCGACGCCGACGAGGTCTTTCTTTTGCGGTTCGCGGATCGAATAGATCGGTTTGCGATCCTCGGGGGCGATAGCCTCGACCTTTTTATACTCGACGGGTTTTAACGTCTCCGGCTTTTGCCCGATCCGGTCAGCAACTGCCTCAGCAAATTCTTTAGTGCCGACCTTCTGCTTTGAAACTCCATCCTTAAAGATGTCATAAGTATGAACGCCGTCCTCGATTGTTCGGAGCCATGCATTGTGGGCAAGCTCAGCAACGTCGGGTTGGTTAATGTGAACCAACATCATTACAGCCCCCAGGAAAAGACCGGACGGATTGGCGAGGTTTTGTCCCGCTCGTCGCGGTGCACTACCGTGGATCGCCTCAAACATCGAGACGTTCTCGCCGATGTTTGCAGAGCCCGCAAGCCCGACGGAGCCGGCGATCTGAGCGGCAACGTCCGAGAGAATATCGCCGTAAAGATTGGGCATTACGATAACGTCGAAATTCTCCGGCGTATCTGCCATCTTCGCAGCACCGATATCGACGATCCAGTGATCCGCCTCGATCGACGGATACTCTGCGGCGATCTCATCAAATACGCGGTGAAACAGACCGTCCGTCTGCTTCATAATGTTGTCTTTGATGAAGCAAGTGATCTTTTTTCGATTGTTCAGCATCGCATATTCAAATGCGTACCGAACAATCTTTTCACTACCAGGCCGACTAATTAGTTTCAGGCACTGCTCAACCATGTCGGACTGGCGATACTCAATACCGGCGTATGTATCCTCTTCGTTTTCACGAACGATGACGAGATCCATGACCGGATGCTTCGTCGAAACGAATGGATGGTAGGAGACACAGGGCCGGATATTTGCGTACATTCCGAGCGTCTTTCGAACCGTTACATTCAGTGACTTATAGCCGCCGCCCTGTGGGGTTGTGATCGGTGATTTAAGAAAAACCTTTGTTCGCCTTAGCGAATCCCACGATTCCGGTGCGATGCCGGCAGAATTGCCTGACAAGTAAACTTTTTCGCCGATATCAATGTTCTCAATATCGATCCGAGCTCCGGCCGCTTTCAAAATATGCAACGTCGCATCCATGATCTCCGGCCCGATGCCGTCGCCATGCGCAACTGTGATAGGAACATTCGACATAATTATCCTCTATATAAAATTATTTCTTACCAAAGCCTCGATTTTAGCGTAAGTTTTGCAACCACGCAAAGTTTCGCCTCGATTCGCGATTTTGAAATATACTTGACATCTAAATCGGGTTTATTGCATCAAAATCTTTCAAAACGAAACTTTTTGTAGCTTGTATCGTGAAGATTTTATTGTGAAAAAAACATCTATATTATTTTTAATCCTATTTACACTAGCCTCTGCCGCCTTTGCTCAATTTCCTCAGATGCGGACTATCGAGGAACGGACCAACAACAAAAAAGAGCAGATCGAACGAACTGAGGCCGAGACGAGACAACTCGAGGCGAACAATAAGGCGTCGCTGTCGGCGTTTTATCCGGCTGTGATGAATGTGGATGTGCAACTTGTCTTGACCAAGTTGGATTCCAAGAATTTCGCCGAAGCGAAACTGAAGGTCGCAACGCAGATCGCGGACGGAGATCCGGTTTTCCTATTTGTAAAATTCAGGGAAAAACTGCAGCGATATGTTTACACACTTCGCAACGCGGACGGCACGGAGCGTTACCTGATCTTCGTCGAATACGGCCCGCAGGGCGACTCGACAGCGAAGAGCCATTCGATACTTGAATTCCGCAAAGATGAACTTACCGCGACCGAGTTAAAGTTCAGCCTGTCGCCGGGTAAGGCCGGTAATAACAGTTCGCTGGCGATATTTATCAAGAACATCTCGGCTAGCAAACCGGGCCGTTGGAATAACGAGATTCGCTTCGCAAATAGTCCTGCATTCCCAAGAGGCCCCAACGATTATCTGGCAAAAACGGCTTTCGTCGCCGATTTTACGAAAGGATTTACAAAATATCCGAAGATGGTGTCGACGTTTGAATCAATGGTCCTGCGCGACACTATCGACGAATCTGTGCTGCCGATCGAGGGCAAATTCGCCGATCTTGCTATCCGGACGGCGCTAGAGCAAAAATTGATAGCCGAGGGCATAGCGGCGTCGCGAGTTTATTTCTCCGGTGACAGATGGTTCGAATATAGCGATCTGCCGGCGAGCCAACGCGAATTCCGTTCCATCACAGGCGTTTTCCAATACCAAAAAGACCAGACGTGCCTATACGGGGTGGCGACGATCACGCAGCTTTACGCGCCGATGGACGACCGCTACGGCGACTCTACGATCACGATAAGAAAAGAGATTTCGACGCCTTGTGTGCTGACGAAATAACTATTATCCGTTTTTTATCAAGTCGATCTTTTTTGCTAGAGCGACGTCAACGTCCGTTATTCCGCCGCGGTCGTGGGTCGTTATAGCAAACTCGGCATAGCCCCAGCCTAGCTTAATATCGGGATGGTGGTCGGCGGTCTCGGCGAGTTCGCCGGCAGTATTAACGAAAGCCAGGGCTGACGCGAAATCTTCGAATTCAAATCGACGCGTCAGCTCTTTATTTTCGGCGGTCCATCCATTCAAACCGGTCAGCGCCGCGGTTATCTCGCCTTTGGTCATCAATCTTCGTTCCATATATTTTTAACTCAGTGCCTGTTGGGCTATAATTACGTTTTTTCCGTTATTTGTCGAAAGGTAATTATTAAATGTTTTTTTGGCTCAAGATACTATTATTCGCTCTTATTCTGACGGCAGTTTCGTGCGGCGGCGATAAAAAGCCGGCATCACCGCTCGAAACCTTCAAAACTTACACCAAGGCGATCAAAACGAAAGATACGACCGCGATGAAGCTTCTACTCTCGAACGCAACGATCAAAATGCACGAGAAGGAAGCCAAATCGCAGGGAGTGAACGTCGACGACATCGTTAAACGCGAAACGCTTTTTACCGAGAATCAAAAA
>JBBRUA010000194.1:0-5976 GCA_038248245.1 Pyrinomonadales bacterium
GTTACCTTGACCACCCCTTTTTTCTCGCCGCGACGAATAAAATCTTCTTTTTTATAATCGAGCAGATCGAATAAAACCCACGCCACGGCCTCGATTATCGTGGTTTTACCGGCACCGTTCTCGCCGGTGATGGCTGTGGTTCCACGTGTGAATTCGTAGGTGGCTGCGGCGTGAGATTTTATGTTCTCGAGCTCGATCCTGGAGATGTGCATGGGCGCGCGTGCGAATCTGAAATGTTAGACCTCAAATCAAATCCGATACTTAATATTAGGATAATTTCGCGTTAATGAAAAAAGATGGATGAGCTTTAGATGCTGGAGTCGCTCGAATCTAATATCACCTCTCCTGGAATTTCTCGCTCAGCGTGAATTCAGCGATAATGATCAAATGAAAATAGAAGCGGGTGAATACGTCATCGTCATACTCCACACGCCGAGGGAAAAGCTTTTTGGGATATTAGACGAGATCAATTCGGCGGGCGTATCACTTCGCGGGATCGATCTCGGCTATTTCGAGGACTGGTGTCGCGCTATTGCCGCCGGCGAACCGCATCTGCCGATGAGCGATTATTTTCTTCCGATGTGGAGAATCGAGCGGATAACCCGAGACGAAGGGAACGCCGACATTCAGTCTATGGCTGAACAATTCGAACAGCGGACGGGTAAATCTCCCGCTATGTTTTAGGTCACTGTTTGCGGATGAGGATATTGCCGTTGTTGGTGGTGAGTTTTAGGACAGCGTCGCCGCCTCCGCCGAGCGATCCGATGATGCTCTTTACCGGTCCTTCGGATATGTTTTCGGTGGTTACCTTGATCGGAAATTCGGAGTTAAATGAACCAAAACCGTACGACGCCGAAAGGCCCGACGCTGAATTCTGCGGCAACGTGAGACGGATCGACCCGTTGGTCGTGCCGAATCCGTAGGTGCCTCCGCTTAAAACTTGGCCAACGTAAACGACGGAACCCGAGATCGAATTTACCTCAAGCTGACGGTAATCAAGTGCCTGCATCGAAACCGTGCCGCCGTGTGTCCGTGCCTTAAAAATATCGCCTATCTCGCTCGGGCCGGCTTCGAAAACGACGATGTTACCCGTCGTGCTTTCGAGCAACATTGCCCCTTTTGAATCCTCGACCGTTATGTCTCCCTGCCCCGCCGATGCGGTCACGCCGTTCGCGATATTACTCGCCGAAATGTCGCCGCCGATCGTGCGTACGTTCACTTTCTTTACAGAGTCGATCTGGGTTGTGACTTCTTGGCCCTTAATGTTGATCGTGGCATTGACCGGAGCATCGATCTCAATATCGCCGCCCCAGAGGCATTCGTTCGGCGAGGACTGCTTTGGTTTGGTCTCGGCGGCAACTATCATAAGCCAGACGGGAGCATCGGTTTTTGAACTTTTCTGTAATATTTTGAAACCAAAATTGCTCCCGCCTGCGACAAACACGCGGATCTCATCGCGGTTCCAGCCGTTAACTTTGACCTTCCCCTGCGTTACGCACAGCGAAAGGTTGATCGACGGATCGACCTTGATCGAGCGTTCGGCATTCTGCCCGTCATAACGTTCCGGCGGCTGAGTTTGCGGATATGGAATGGGCCGGGCGCGGGTCGTCGACGGAACGACCGGTGGCTCTGGCGGGTTGGCCCGCTGGGCAGACGCGACGACTGGTGTGGCGGACAAAAGTACTGAGGCCAGGATCAACTTTAATTGTCGATTAACTGTTTTCATCAAATATTCTGAGCGATCACTTCATGCTCGCGACCAACTCCTCTTTTCGTGAAACGGAATTCAGCAGATCGATCTTGTTTTGATACGACGAATATAAAACCTGTTTTGCAGAATCGTTCTTTGGATCGCGTTTTACCTCGGTTCTCATCTTCGAAATGGCATCGTTGACGACCGCCATGTCGCGTTCATACGCGATCCACTCGGACGGACGCATCACGCTGTCCTTTTGCAGATCAACCGTCTTTGCCAGGCTCGCAATCGTTTTAACGTAACTATCTTCACCGGGAAGTGTTACTTCCGCCGGTTTTTGGTCTGCCGGCTTCGGTTCTTTTTTCTCACTGAAAGATGCATTTACAAGCCTTGATCTTTCAGTCCTTGGGCTCGAACTGGATCGAACGGCGACCGCGGCATTATTTTCTGAAAGAATTTCGGGACGAATCGGTATGACGACCGGATCTGAATTAGTGACTACTGGTTTTGTGACAGAAACGGGTTTATTATCAACAATCTCAACTCCGCGAACTGCAGAATTATTCTGCGAGATCCAAACCGCTGAGATCAAAGCGACGACAACCAAAAGGCCGGCTGCAACTGCGAGGGAAGGATTTATCAGGCATACTTTTAAGAACGCCCAAGCTTTCGTCCAGAACGGAGCGTTGTCGCGTTCCGTCTCGATCGCGCCGTTTATTTTGTTCCAGAGACGCTGCGTTGGGACGAGCGTGTTGAATTCACGTTCAAGAGCAGGAAAAACGATCGCCGATTCATCCTCAGCGTCCGCGAGCATCATGGCACACGAATCGCAATTGCCGATGTGGTCCGAGACCGACGCTATCCGCCTCTGATCAAGCTCGCCATCCATGAATTCCTGGATGCTACCGATGTCTAAACAATCCTTCTTCATAACGTGTCCTTGCCGATCTTGCCGTAAAATCGACTAAATTCTTGTCTCGCACGAGCGACAAATGTCCCGATGCTCGATTCGTTGAGATCCAAACTCGCGGCGATCTCCTTGTACGAGAGGCCCTGCTGCTTTAGTAAAAGACAACTTCGGAGCGGCTCTTTGATCTTATTCAGAGCACGCACAATCTCGCTGACGCCGGCTCTTTCCTCATAATCGACGTGAACCGACGCCGCCTCAAATGTACCTACTTCTTTGACGTAGCTTTCGTCCCGCGTGTTCGCCCTGATGTTTCCGCGGACGGTATTGCGGGCGACGTTTATGGCCACGCGGATGAGCCATGGGCGGAGCATTTCTTCGTCGGTGATCGAGTCGAGATTTTTGTGCAGGCGTAGAAATGTTTCCTGCGTCACGTCCTCCGCAAGCCCTGCGTCCTGAACGACCGATCGCGCGGCGCGAAAAACGGTTCGATGATGAAGCGTGAACGCCTCTTCAAACTCGATCTTCACACTGGCTGCCGCAGTCGATGTTTCGGACATTATGTCCACAAATATTTCGGTACTCTCGCTCATTTTCGGCATTAAAAATGCTCTTCAACTTAGTAACACCGCAGACAGTTGATCTGTGACAAGAATATACCCTTAAAAACTAATTATTTTCAATGCTTGGCGGAATTCGGCCGGAATAGTTCCCGAACCGTTCGCCGTGACGAAAAATATATGGCTTTCGACTCGTTGGTCAAGGATACGTTCGAATGCGGATTTTGGTTCGCCTACAACACTTGCAGGTTCGACGAGGGCAAGGCGTTTCAGCTCCGCGTAAAGATGTGAGCGCCCGGAGGAGAATTGGCACGGTTGACCGTCGATGATCAGACGAAACTCGGAACGTTCGTTGGAGAAATGCGTAAGTATCGATGCCGCGAGCGTCACGCCGTTTTCAAATCTTGTTGACGTGACGGGACCGTTGCCGCTTTGCTCGGCGGAGAGTTTGTTGCGGAGCGAAAGCCTGGATCTCTCGTCTTCGGCGAAAAAGCGGTCGAAGATGACGGTCACGCGGCGTTCGTCCTCCGCTGCAAATTCGCGAACGGTCAGATGCCGCGAACGCGCCGTTGCTTTCCAGTCGATTCGCCGCAGATCGTCGTTCGGCTGATAATCGCGAAGCGCGAGCAGGTCCTGACCGAGCCCGCGTTTATTGGATGTCAGACGTCCGGCATCAAGCGGCACTTCGCCTGAACCTGAACGGAACGGTTCGATCTTTGGGAAAATGATAATTTCCGTCTCGCGGGCAGGCAACCGCCGCCGGTGGCGAAAAAAGCCGAACGGAAACCTCGTCGAAAGCTCAAAGTTTGTTATCAAGAACCGTCCGCGATGCGTGAAGGTGTAATCGACCTTGTTCTCGACGGTTTCTTTTCGCGGGACGTAGACGAAGTGCCCGAGCGTCTTACGCACCGTGGGTGAACGGCTAAGGCGATCAGCAATCAGACGGGGCAGAATTGCATAGAGTTCGTCAGCAGCGATCGACCTTTCCCGCTCCTTGCCGCGAACATCCGCGACCACCGAGAAGGCCGGGAACACACGTTTACGATTTCCAAGACTGACTGTGATCGGCGTCGATTCGCCGGCAAAGATCGTCTCGGGAAAACGCATCTTCACATCGAGTTTCTTCAAACAAATATTGCCGGCAAAAAAACCTACGATCATCGCCGCTACCAGAAACGAAAGTACCAAAAACAAGAGATTGTTGCCGGTGTTCCACGCCGAGAACCCGACGACGAGCAGCAGCACGATCATCACCGCTCCGCCGGTCGTAAACTCGAACGGCAAATTCATCTGCGCCGCTTCTCGCCCCGCATTCCTCGCGAGCGGTGGCACCACGAAAACCAGAATCAGCAAGACGAAGACCAGCGAGATACCCGCCGTTATTCCCGCGAGCTGAACATTCCCGGTCTGATGTGCATAAAGCGTCGCGGCGGCAAGTCCTACTCCGCCAAACACAACAACAGCTCCAAGAACTGCATTCCGCAAATCGCGAAGACTGAAAAGTTGGGTTAGTAGCTTAAGCTTCAAATCAATATGTAGCGGATATTATTTCCCTCGGAAATAGTTTGCGAGAGTCCTTTGACTAAAATTCTCGTGTGTTGGGCGAGAACTTCCGACTAGATCGGCACACTTACTTTTAACAATATGTCGTTCAAAATTTGTTCGGCTTCGCGGGTGCGGGAGCGGACGGCTCCGGCTCGGGAGTTTACTATTATTCGGTGGGCGAAGCAGGGAACGACGAGGCGTTTGATGTCGTCGGCGATACAGTAATCGCGGCCTTCAATAAATGCTAGCGCTTGGGCTGACCGGAATAGTGCGAGTGTGCCGCGAGGGCTAATGCCGAGCTCGAGCAGATCAGACTTACGGGTCAGGTCGACGATCTGGAGCAAATATTCGAGTAGTGCATCGTCAAAACGGACCTCGGCGACCTTTGTCTGCAACTCGATCACGTCGTCACGCGTCATCACCGGACGGACAAATTCGAGCGGGTTGCGGCGTTCGCGGTCGCGGAGCAGACTACGTTCGTCTTCGAGACTCGGGTAGCCGATGTGGAGCCTAAGCATAAACCGGTCGAGCTGCGATTCCGGCAGCGGATATGTGCCGTGATGTTCGGACGGATTTTGGGTGGCGACGACGATGAACGGAACCGGGAGACGCCGCGAGACACCCTCGACCGTTACCTGTTCCTCTGCCATCGCTTCGAGCAAAGCCGATTGTGTTTTGGGCGTTGAGCGGTTTATCTCGTCAGCGAGGACGATATTGGAAAAGATCGCACCGGCCTTCCACTCAAAATCACCGCTTTTCTGGTTATAGACCGAGAGGCCGATGACATCGGACGGTAGCAGGTCCGACGTGAACTGGATCCGCTGAAAAGAAAGTTCGAGAGCACGGGCGAGGGCGTTTGCCAGCGTTGTTTTGCCGATTCCGGGGACATCTTCGATAAGCAGGTGGCCTTTCGCGAGCAGGGCGATCATTGCGAACTTGACCGTCTCGGATTTGCCCTTGATGACGCGTTCCATTGCCGCCTGCAGATCGGCGATCTTCGCGGCGGCGTCAACCCCAACCGCCAGACCGGCGTTCCCGCCGTTCGCTTCGCTCGTTACCCAATCTCTCATAAATTCTGCGGACAACCTTGCCGTATTAATGATTGTAAACGATTAGCCACGGACGATGCATCAAAAAGTTCCGTTAATCCGTCTATTTGCACCGCGACTTCTGTCATTGCGGCTGTATCTAAAAAGAAGCAACTAAAGTAGGAAGTAAAAACTGGATTGAAATTCCTCTCGAAACCAATTAAAATTTTGAAACAAATA
>JBBRUA010000195.1:0-5953 GCA_038248245.1 Pyrinomonadales bacterium
CGCTGTGCCGACCGGATGAACGGTGTCTGTGTGCCCGAGCAGCAGCGTATGCTTGCCGTCACCGGGAAAAGCCTTGATCACGATGTGGTCACCGTCAGCGACCTTTACTCGCTCGATCGCGATATCGACACCGGTCGCACGGGCCTCGCGCTCGACCCAATCGATGACCTCGCGGCTTCGCATCGCGTCATGCGAAGGCGATTCGATATCGACAATTTCGCGTATCGAATCGACGATAGCCGATTGGCGTTCGCTAAAGTATTGCAGTATCTCGTATGCAGTCATTTGATGGCCGGATTAGAAACTCACGTCCGTGATCTTATTATCGGCCGCATATTTCCGGGCCTCGCCCTCGCTTTTGAAAGTTCTAACTACGTCGTATTCCTTCATCACCGAATTGCCGTCGATCATGAACATATACATCGGCCGCGACGCGATCTGCGTCGGGCATAGATCGAGCAATGATATCTTCAGCGTTTGCTTGACCGAGCTCGTCTTCGTTACCGGATACATCACCTTGCGGATGATCTTGCACGCGATCCCGTTTCCCGGAGCGGCAACCGGGATTCCCGGAGCTGTAGCCACGTTCCCGCCGAATACTTCGTTGAACATATCGCCCATCCTGTAACCGGCCAGAGCCAGGCGTTCCTGTGCAATTTCAAAGGCTCTCTTCGTATATTTATCAGACGGTTTTTCACCAAACTTTAGACCTTCATAGACCTCGTTCATCGCGATATTGAGGCTTTCTTTTTCCCAAACGCCAAAATTACCCGGGCTCAGTCTCACTTTCATTTTGTCGTAAGGGTACAGCTTCATTATGCTCTCGGCGACCGGCTCATAATATGCCGCCTCGCACATATCTTCATTAGGCATATACCGACCTATCGCCCCGTCCCAGAAGCTATGCAGGTTATCTTGAAAATCCTTTTTTACATCTTTTGGCGTAAGAAAAAATGCATTGCCGCCGCGGTCACCCTTTGGATCGTATTGCGTAACTCTCGCGGATGTATGAAGGGGTTGGTGGAGATCGCCGATCAAATGTTCAAGCCAAGCGATCGCTATTGCTTTTTCTTGATCGCTCGCCGAACTGCGGATGATCTGATTAAACTCCTCAAGCTTTTTCATTATCTGGCCGGCAGGTTCAATTCCATCGACCATTTGCGCTTTTCCGTCCTTAAATGTCCAGAACTGGTTAGTGTAATGCCAATCGCTTTGAGTCTTAGCGTATTTCGCATACCGGGTCTCAAGCCTTCTGTCTTTGATCATATCTGGCCAGGTGGCAATGATCACAAAAAAGTCTCGTTCGCGTGATGCTCTCGGCCGCGAGCCGTATTCAATATTGAATGCTCCGATCTGCGAATCTTCCGGTGCCGCTCTAAGAGTTTTGATCACTTTATCGCGAACTTCAGGCGTCATCCGCTGCCACGCGATATATGCCGTGATCTTGTGCCCCGTTTCATCCCACGCAAATGCAGAAACCCCAAAACAACCGCACAGAGCGATCAAAATCATCAGCCGTACACCTATTTTCATTATTTTAATTTTCTCCTGAATCCTTTTACTGGATTTTAGCGAATTAGTGAGTGAAGAGAAAGTTAGAGGCGTTCAAAGATATTTTGTAAACCTTTTTCGAAAACGTTTCATCATAGATAGTGCAAAAGCTTTTCGATTCTCCGTTCTTAATAGTGGAGAGAGCCGCAAAAGACGAAGCGGCGAAAAAAGTTTAAGCTATGCAAAGTATTTTGGAACAAAATGTAGTTGGCGAGCGTTTAATAGATGTAACGCCGGAAAACTTTGGAAAAAAAGTTGGCATTTTGACATCGCTGTTCGGTTGTTGGCACAAGGAAATGAGCCGCCCGTTCACGAATAAAAAAGTTTCTTATCGTGCCTGCACCAGTTGCGGTGCACGAAAAAAGTTTGACACGTCAAACTTCAAGACATTGGGGACGTTTTACTATCCCCCGTCGGTGTCGCTTCGACCGTAACTGAGGCGAATTCATATATCCTGTCTATTATACCTACCAAGTAGAACCTACCGGGGACGGTCTTCCAAAAAGACCGTCCTCATTCATTTTAAAACCTGACTAATAAGTTAAATACGCGTCGAAGACCCAACCAGTCTGCCCATTGTAACTCGCCTGGCACCAGCGACCGCTCCGCTTCACCGGCTTGATCACCGGTCCACAGCCGCCGATCATTACGATCGCTCCGTGGGGAATTTTAGCGATCCGCTCGCCGGCTTCGCTGTTAGGCAGCGATCTCAGGGCGAGAAAACCATCGCCGGGTGAATTCGCCTTTGTCGCCGTCGTCATCGTTGATGGATCAGCGGGCGGGATCGGAACATTTGCTCCCGGTGTTCCTTTTTTCTGCTCGTTCAAACGCTTCTCAAGATTGGCGATCTGATCGCGCAGTATGTTTGTCTGATCGGCAGTCGGCGCGGCGGTCGGGCTTGGTTTTACTTTATTATTGCTATTTTGACTTTCCGTCGCCGCGGTTCGCGAGTCGCGATTGAAATAGATCAGAAAGCCGGCACCGATGATCCCGAGCGCCATCATCCCACCCAGGAGGCCAACGACGAATACGATCTTCATCGTGTTGGAGCCGGTCGGAGCGACAGGTGCGCTAGTCGGCACAAATGCTTGTCTCGCCGTTTCCTGTGCGATCTCGACCCGCATCGGTTCGCCCCGACCGGATGCTACGATGGTCGCCTCCTCCGCGACATCTATTAACGGTGTGCCGTCAGCGAGGCAAAATGAAAGTGTGGCGTCGGTATATGTCGTCCTAC
Source organism: Pyrinomonadales bacterium (assembly GCA_038248245.1). Lineage (GTDB taxonomy): Bacteria > Acidobacteriota > Blastocatellia > Pyrinomonadales > Pyrinomonadaceae > OLB17. The sequence continues at coordinate 2,786 of JBBRUA010000195.1, forward strand.
ATGACGGGCATTGCTTCATATCCGCTAGTATATAGTAAAAATTTGCTCAGGCGGCAACGCTCAGATTCTAACGCTCATTACGTGGTTTTCGCACGACGCCGGCGAATGCATAACTGCCTTGCCCTACCGCACCTTTTACCTATCGCTGGATTTGGGTCTATTTTTAGTATCTGCTGTGAGCCGAACTCACCGCGTTCATTATCAAGCCAAATGTGGATGAAGGTAAGGCTTGGCAATTGATAAAAAATAATATAAATTCGCAGTCACAGGAGAAAACCTATGCTGAAGAAAGCAATTTTGGGAATATTGGCTTTTACCCTTGTGGCCGTGGCTTTGTTTTGCGGTGTTATCGCGATGCAGCCGGATGATTTCAAGGTAACTCGTTCGGCTACTATCGCCGCTCCGCCTGAAAAGGTATTTGAGCAGGTCAACGACTTTCATAAATGGGAAGCGTGGTCGCCGTGGGCGAAGATCGATCCTGCAATGTCCGTCACATATTCCGGTCCCGGATCAGGAACCGGTGCCGCCTACGCATGGGCCGGTAACTCGGACGCCGGTGAGGGGAAAATGACGATCACGGCCAGTCACCAGAGTCAGCACATCGCCATCGATCTCGATTTTATCAAGCCGTTCGCGTCTAAGAACGTTACGGAATTTACTTTCAGACCAAGTGCCGATAGCACCGAGGTAACGTGGTCGATGGCGAGTACAAATAGTTTTGTTATGAAAGCGTTCTGCTTCGTGATGGACATGGACAAACTGATCGGTGGCGATTTCGAAAAAGGTCTCGTCCAAATGAAAACCGTTGCCGAGGCGGAAGTGAAGCAGTAGCACACGAGGAGATATATCATGGATCGAGAATTAAACGCACCTACATCAAAATGGCTTCTGTGGGGAAGCTATGTGATTAGCGCTTTACCGGTGCTTCTGCTCTTGTTCAGCGCATCGGGCAAGTTCTTCAAACCCGAGGGAATGGAGGCCAACATAACGCCTCTCGGTTGGCGAATGGATCAGATGGTCACCCTCGGGATCATTGAGCTCGCTTGCACCGCTTTATACTTAATTCCACGCACTTCGATATTTGGGGCAATACTTCTGACCGCATACCTCGGCGGGGCGACCGCCGCACATGTTCGGATCGGAGATCCATTTTTCATTCCAGTCGTTGTCGGAGCCTTGCTCTGGTTAGGCTTGTACCTTCGCGAACCGCGTTTGCGAGCCCTCGTGCCTATCCGTAATTAACCTGATGATCAATTACAACGTTAGCCCGGCCTAATTCAGTTCCCGGTGTTCGGATTTTGCAGGAATATTGTAATCTGTAAAATAGACCGCACGCTAAATGTCCGAAAGCACCACACTAGACAACGAAGAAATCGTCGACGATATCGCTGCCGAACCTTCGGCCCCGAGAAAGCGAAAGTTTGACCGGTCGATCGTTGAAGGCCCGCTGTCGAGCGCCGTCTGGAAGATCGCCTGGCCGACGATGCTGACAAATATCATCGCCGGTATGCAGGGCATCGTCGATCACGTTCTGGTCGGCAATTTAGTCGGTTTTAAGGCGAACGCGGCGATCGGTATCAGCTTTCAGATATTTCTGGTCGTGATCGTTTTCATTTCGTCCCTGTTTACGGGAATGAGCGTACTCGTTGCCCGATTTGCGGGTGCCCATGACGAGGAAAAGGTAAATCGAACCGTTTATCAGGCATTCCTCACCGCTGCATTCATCGCTGTCGGCATAATGGCACCGATCGGTTATTTTGCGGCCCCGTATCTGCTCGATTTCGTCAGTTCCGACGCCGGCGTCAAGGCCGAGGCGTTGCCGTTTCTGCGGATCACTTTCGTTTTCAGCTTTGGCCTGCTGATATTCTTTATGACGAGCGGTGCACTGCGTTCCGCGGGCGATGCAAAAACTCCGATGATGCTCGGCATCGCCATGACGATCCTAAATCTCGTTCTGAACATCGTCTTTATCAGCGGCCTCGGCCCGATCCCGGCTTTCGGCACCGCCGGAGCGGCGATCGGGACCAGCATCGCGACCGGTAGCGTCGGCATCTTTTCAATTTATAAAATGTGGAGCGGTGCGTGGGTAGTCGGCTTTCCGCGGGGTGAAGGGTGGAAGCCGGACTGGAAGGTGATCCGAGCTCTTTTCAAATTTGGCCTGCCGACGGGCATTCAGGGCATCGCGATGAATATCGGCGGCGTCCTCATGCTGTCGTTCATCGGCGGCCTCGCCCAAAGTGCCGCCGCTCAGGCAGCCTTTGCCGTATCATACACGCAACTCTTTTCGCTTATCACCTGGACCTCGGTAGGCTTGATGGGAGCTGCGGCGGCGGTTGCCGGGCAAAATCTCGGAGCCGGACAACCGGACCGGGCATTCGCAGCGGTGAATACAGCGGCAAAATTCGGATTGATCGGCTCTGCATTTCTTGGCATTTTCTTCTTCTTTTTCCCGATGCAGTTGCTCGCGATCTTCGGGATGAAGGACGCAGAGGCGGTCGCGATTGGCGTCGAGCTTCTGCGGGTTCTCGCTTTCTCCGGCCTGTTCGTTTCGGTCGCACTAACCTACACCGGTGGACTACAGGGAAGCGGCGACACTAAAAGCCCGCTCTACATTTCCATCATTTCACAGGTCGTCATTCCGCTCGGCATCTGTTTTCTGATCAAAGAGTTCGGCCAGCTTGAGACGATCCACATTTGGCTCGCGATCCTCGCCGGTCACGCGACACGATGCATTTTAAGTGTCATGATCTTTCTGCAAGGAAAATGGCGAAATATTTCGGTTGATCTCGAGAAGACCTCGTAGTAGGAGTAAATTATGTTTAAAGATACACACGCATTCAGCAGTTTTTCGGTCAACGATCTGGCCGCGGCAAAGACCTTTTACGGCGAAACGCTCGGCCTCGAGGTCGAACCAATGTCCATCGGGCTAAACATTTCGATCGCCCGCGGCGGAAGCATTTTCGTCTATCCAAAATCCGACCACGTTCCGGCAACCTTCACGGTTCTCAATTTCCCGGTAGCAAATATTGATGTGGCCGTCGATCAACTGATCGCGAAAGGAGTGACTTTCGAACAATACGACGGCCCGATGGGATCCGACGAAAAAGGCATCTGCCGCCCCACCGAAAAAGGCCACGGCCCAACCATCGCCTGGTTCAAAGACCCCGC
>JBBRUA010000196.1:0-5907 GCA_038248245.1 Pyrinomonadales bacterium
GAAGAGGACCAGCACGCCATTTTCACCGGTAGCGAAGTGGCTAAAGGAATTGCGGACGCAACCTTGCCGCCATTCATCGGATTGAGAGTAAAAGCCTTATCGAAAGAATCCTGTCTTCGTAGCTTACGGACACTTGACGTCTTTCTGACAAGTCTCGCCGACACCTCGGGAGGTACGTTGCCAAGTAATTTTGTAGTAACGCTTCCCAAGATCGTGTTGCCGGAACAGGTCTCCGCTCTCTGCGAAGCTCTCGACGAGATCGAAGCAAAACTTGGAATCGAAAATGGCCTCGTCAAAGTCGAGATCATGATCGAGACGACCCAATCTATTTTTGGTGGTGACGGTCGCTCCGCCATGCCGGCCTTTGTGGCATCTGCCCGGGGCCGCTGCACCGGGGCTCACTTTGGAGCATACGATTACACCGCAGCCTGTGGTATAACTGCTGCAGATCAGCATCTGCTTCATCCAGCGTGTGACTTTGCCCGTCAGATGATGCAAGTCTCGCTAGGCGGAACCGGCGTTTTTCTGTCAGACGGAGCAACGAATATTTTGCCCATCGCTCCCCACAAAGGCGAAGGTCTGTCGGCGATCCAGTTTTCGGAAAACAGATCCGCTATCCGCGCCGCGTGGAAGATACATTTTGATCACTGCCGCCACTCACTCTCGAGCGGTTTTTATCAAGGATGGGATCTTCATCCGGCCCAGATCGTTTCAAGGTATGCCGCAGTTTTCTCTTTCTTTTTAGAAACTATAGATGCGGCGGCGGAGCGTCTGAAGAATTTTGTCGATGTTGCCGCCCGGGCAACGCTCGTCGGCGATGTATTTGATGACGCTGCAACAGGGCAGGGCCTGCTAAACTTTTTCCTCAGAGCCATTAATTGCGGAGCCATTACGGAATCTGAGACCGCGACCCGAACCGGCATGACGGTAGGCGACCTTCGATCAAAGTCGTTTGCCCAAATACTGCATTCGCGAGCATCCACGCTTCGGTGATCCTGCCGAAAATCAAAAATCTTTTCAACGGGCAAACCCCGTCAAAATTCAATTCTTTAATTGGTAAGAAGGCGGAGGTGTATCGGTTAAAACGTTGTTAGAAGTAATAGTTATCACGTTATGTTCTAGCGTCAGTTGAAACGCGCGGTTATAATGTCGGTTCAAGAATTTCGACTGGAAAATGTTCGATACGTCTAAAAAAAATTCCAGTGAATCGGAGGTTCAACAAGCTTTCGGTTTCTATGATGTTGTGCTCAACAGCATGGTCGAGGGACTTTACACGGTCGATCTGGATGGGGCGGTATTCTCAATGAATCCGGCGGCTGAGCGGATGCTGGGCTGGTCGTTAGACGAGATCCGCGGACAAAAAATGCACAATGTGATGCATTATAAGCACAAGGACGGAACGCTATTCGCTATCGAGGAATGTATGGTGCGGAGCGTTTTACAGAAGGGCAAGGTCATAAAAGATCGTGAGGATGTTTTCGTTCGGCGGGACGGAAGTTGCTTCGACGTTATGTATAGCTCGTCGCCGTTGCGCGAACGCCGACGGCTAATCGGCTACGTGATTCTGTTTCACGAGATCACTGAGCGAAAACGGGCTGCCGCGATGCTCGACAGATATCGCCTGCTTTCCGAGCGTTCAACCGACATTATATGGTTCGCCGATACGGACGGGAATTTTGTCGATGTGAATGCTGCGGCAATAAAAACCTACGGCTACACCCGTGAAGAGTTTCTTGGGATGAATCTCCGAGATATTCGCCATGCGTCAACCCACCAGGAACTTGCAGGACAGATCAATGTCGCGGCTGGGAGCGGGATACACTTCGAGTCGCTGCATGTTCGCAAAGATGGCACGGTCTTTCCGGTAGATGTGAAGGCGAACGGCGGGGAATTCGGAGACGAAAAACTGGTCATGGGCATAGTTCGCGATGTCAGCGAAAGAAAGAACAGCGAGGCTGCTCTGCGCGAATCCGAGGAGCGGCGGCAGCTCGCGCAGGAGGCGGGACAGGTCGGGGTTTGGGAGTGGGACATCGCGAAAGGCACGACGTATTGGTCCGAGATGATGTGGACTTTCTTCGGCGAAGAGCCGCGCGATGTAAATCCTGATGAAGAATTCTGGAGCTCGCACGTTCATATGAGCGATCGGGAGCGTGTAAAAGCACACATTCGGCAAGTCGTCGAGTCGCAAGAGACTAGGTTTCACGATGAATTTCGTATTACAAATAAAGACGGAACTGTTCGGTGGATCGAGTCGACAGCTCAGGTTTCCCGTGACGGATCAGGTGCCGCCACGCGAATTTACGGAGTCAATATCGACATCACTGAACGAAAGGATACTGAGGCTCGCATCCGTTTGAGTGAGAATCAGCTTCGTCTCGTAACGAATGCAGTTCCCGCCCTGATCTCATACGTGGACAGTAGCGAACGCTTTCGTTTTGTCAATCAAAAATTTACCGAATGGTTCGGCATTCCGTCGGATCAGTTTCTCGGCAAACGAGTCAAGGATGTTGTAGGAATACAGGCCTACCGTGTAATAAAGCCGCAGATCGACGCGGCATTGACGGGGGACAAATGTGCAATTGAGACTGTTCTCAATTACAAACACGCAGGTACCCGGTACGTTCATATGTCGTACGTACCGGATATCGGGGTGGACGGGACGATCTATGGATACTACGGCCTGACGCACGACCTGTCGGAACTGAAACGCTCGCAAGACCTGCTTCGGTCGAGTGAGGACCGGATCAGTCTGATGATGGAAAGTTTTACGGACTATGCCATTTTCTCTCTCGATCACGAAGGCCGGATAGACAGCTGGAACAAAGGAGCGGAGACCATCTTCGGGTATTCGCAAGATGAAATAATCGGCCGCTCATCTGAAATCCTTTTCACAAGCGAGGACGTCGCAAAATCGGTTCCGAACGCGCAAATGCGGATCGCCCGGCAGAAAGGGCGAGCATTGGATGACCGGTGGCATTTGAGGAAAGACGGGGCGCGTTTTTTTGCGAGCGGTGTGATGATGCCGCTATTTGTTGGTAATGTTCTGACCGGCTACGCGAAGATCGCGAGCGATCTGACGGAAAAGGAGCGGCGTGCCGAGGAATTGCAGCAGGCACACGACGAACTCGAACGGCGCGTTGGCGAACGCACTATCGAACTTGCTAGGTCTAATAAGGCGTTAATAGAAGAGATGGCGGAGCGGGATATTGCCGAACGCCAGAGAATCGATCTCCTTGGCAGATTAGTCACAAGTCAGGAATTCGAACGCCGCCGTATTGCGCGGGATCTGCACGATCAACTTGGGCAACCGGTAACTGCGTTACGGCTCAAGATCGCTTCACTGGCTGAGTTCTCCGCCGATAATGCCGATATCTCAACTCGCGTCGAGCGGCTTCAGGAAATTTCCGAGCGGCTCGATTCCGAGGTAAGTTTTCTCGCTTGGGAACTGCGCCCAACGGCGCTCGATGATCTCGGTTTGGTGGAGGCCGTTGGTGCTTTCGTTGACGAGTGGTCGCGGCATTATGAGATCGCGGCGGAGTTTCACTCGAGCGGCCTTTCTAACGAACGCCTCGAGCTTGAAACCGAAACTCATCTCTACCGGATCACTCAGGAAGCTTTGAACAATATTTTGAAACACGCCAAAGCAAAAAATGTCACGGTTCTGCTCGAGAAGCGCGATTCGACTGTAACGCTGATAATCGAAGACGACGGAGCCGGGTTCGATCCGGCTAAAAATGTGGATAAAGGTGAGGTCAGTAAAGGCCTCGGTTTGGTCGGTATGGGCGAGCGTGCCGCCCTTATCGGCGGGAATGTTGAAATAGAATCCGCTCGCGGCAAAGGCGTGACGATCTATGTTCGGATCCCCGTGTATAATTAACGTTAGATATGGAAGAAAAATTAAGGGTATTGATCGCCGAAGACCATCAAACGGTTCGCGAAGGTGTGAAACTGTTAGTCAATTCACAACCCGATATGGAAGTTGTCGGCGAAGCGGGCGACGGCGAACTTGCGCTTAAAGAGGTCGAGCTTTTATCACCGGACATCGTCGTTATGGATATATCGATGCCGAATGTTAATGGCCTGCTCGCGACCAAACGCCTACGCAATCTTTATCCGAATTTGAGGATCCTTATGCTTACACGCCACACCGACGATGGCTATCTGCAGCAGCTAATCGGCGCCGGGGCGAATGGTTATGTTCTTAAACAAAGTGCCCCGACCGAATTGATCAATGCTATCCGAACGGTAGCATCGGGCGATTCTTACCTCGATCCGAGCCTCACGCGCAAGGTAATGGGCGGTTACGTAAATAAATCGGTTTCGCTGCGCGGCGAGGGTAAGGGTGATTTAAGCGATCGAGAATCAGAGGTACTTAGATTAATTGCTTTCGGCTACAGCAACAAAGATATCGGTGAGCGTCTCGAGCTCAGCATCAAAACAATCGAGGCCCACAAAGCAAACGCCATGCGAAAGCTCGGGATATCAAGCCGCATCGACATCGTCCGCTACGCAATACTGCAAAACTGGCTCCAGGACAACTAAATTCCCGCCTAGGGATTTCCCTTACTAAAGTTTACCTTTTCCCCTATATTATCCATTTTCGATCTGACGCATACTGCTTGCATCGGATAGGTAAAAGCGTTTGTCGCTAGTGATGGAGCGGGGTTGAAACGGTAACCTATTCGATGAGCCAGGGGGGAACAAGCCGGGGATCTCGCTGAGATCCCCGGCACATGTAAGGTCAAGACGGGTCACAATAAATTTTTTAATCACTGTCGGAAATATGCGGTTTAAATTATCGGATGTGTCTTGTGGACCGTAGTTCCCAAAACGCGTTTCTGATCTCACGAGTTACGGCTCGATTACAGATCCAAACTTAAATTCATAATTGTTGTCAAGGAGGAGTGAAATGACTTTTAGAGAAAATACCTATCCAAGTTTCGACCACGAAAGCGTTTATTCAGGTGTATATAGCGTAACTGAACGACCTGCTAAAGTTACGGCAGTTGTTGCCGACGTTGCTCCTGCCAACTTAATTCTTGACGCATTGCCGGCGGAGATGACAAGGCTCATTGCCCCATCGCTAAAGCCGGTAAATTTTACAAAAGAACAGTTTATATATCAGGAAGACGACCGCCTCGATTTTATATATTTTCCGTTAACCGCCGTTGTTTCAGAATTTAAGATGCTTGAGGATGGCCGAATGGTCGAGATCGCGGTGACGGGTAAAGAAGGAGCGATCGGACTCTCGTCGATGTTCTCCGATTCGAACATCGCACCGAACTGCACACAGGTTTCGCAGGCCGGAACTGCGCGAAAGCTTGATGCGATCACGTTCGACAAGCTTCTGCGTTCGAATGAACGATTGCGGACCGGGTTGAATAAGTTTGTAAATTCATACATAAAACAGATCTCACAAAAAGCGATCTGCAATATGTATCATTCGGTAAAAGAGCGGCTCTGCACGTGGCTATTGATGGTTCAAGACCGTTGCGGACGAAGCACACTTAATCTCACTCACGAACAGATCGCCCGCTCCCTGGGTGTTTATCGCCCGAGTATCACCTGTATTGCTCAGGAACTGCGGGAGATGAAACTGATCAATTATTCACGCGGCGGAATCCTGATTCGTAACCGTGAACGGATCGAGCAGTCAGCATGTACATGCTATCTCGAACTTGGAACATAACAGGAACGGAGTGTACGCAATCGTACTGACAGGCAGATCTCTTCAACGATAATATTAAAAGTGACCCAATGGCGGGGACCGGATCACACCATGAACACCACACCTATTTTGTTCGCCCGGTTTCCCCGCCAACCCTAATTTACGGAGAGAAAAATGTCGAACGAAGTAGTTAATGTTGACGGAGAAGATGTTGTTGTACGAGAAGATACCGCTAAAAA
>JBBRUA010000197.1:0-5862 GCA_038248245.1 Pyrinomonadales bacterium
GCTTGGCGGCGAACCTTGCTGCCGTCGCCGGTCGTGTGAAATTTATAATACTCACCGATCGCTACTGCTAGTTCCTCAAGGCCTTTTCTTTCGGTCGCGACTGTTTTGTCGATCGGCGGCATCCCCATGTCTGGGCGATGGGCGAGACCGAGCAATGCCTCAAGCTCTTTTTGTGTGCGAAGGACACCGTCTCGGTCAGCTTTGTTGATGACAAAAACGTCGCCGATCTCCATTATGCCGGCCTTGATCGCTTGAATGTCGTCCCCCATTCCAGGCACAAGTACGACGACAGAAACATCGGCAGTTTTCACGATCTCGACTTCATCCTGACCGACGCCGACAGTCTCGACAATTACCTTGTCAAAACCCGCAGCGTCAAGTATTGCCACTGCATCGACGGTAGATCGCGAAAGACCGCCGAGATTTCCGCGGGTTGCCATCGAACGAATAAACACGCCCTCTTGCATACCGAGCGTTGCCATTCTGATCCGGTCGCCAAGGATCGCTCCGCCTGAAAACGGGCTCGAAGGGTCAATACAAATAATGCCGACCGTCTCGCCGGCGTTTTTGTAAAAAGAAGCAAGTTTGTCGACGAGCGAAGATTTCCCCGCCCCTGGTGATCCGGTAATGCCGACGACCATCGACTTGCCCGTATGCGGAAAGACGGTCTTCATCAGATCTGCGGCATCCGCGGTTCCGCCTTCTACCTTGGTGATCGCACGGGCGATAGCCCTCGTTTCTCCAGCCAGAATGCGGTCTATAAATTCTTTATCGGGCATTATTGTGACCTTTTCAACGAATTTTCCTGTGCGAACGCGATCGAGATCTTTCTTGGGCGGTTGGCCGCATCTACTACCGCAGGCATTAAAAGGTCACAGATATAAACTTTTCCATAGTTTAATGTTCGCATTTTTCAAAAGAAAATAAAAAGGCGAGCCTTTGTTTGACTCGCCATTCTACATTCTACATTCTTAATTTTGCAATTTTGGTTTACATCTGGCCTTCGTCGGCTGACGGACCGTAGATTGGCGGCACCGGAATATCGTTGAGACGCAAATAAACCGTGAGTTGGCCGCGATGATGTACGATGTGGTTCATCACGAACGAACGCATAACGGCGACTTTCGGCATCGTCATGTATATCTGTTCACCGTTTCGCATCGTCCAGTCGGTCAGAAATGTTTCATCTGACGTTTCCCCGAGGATGGTCTTAGCCTTTGCTATGTGATCGTCAAAGAACGCGAGTAGTTCTTCCGTGGTCTTCGGTTCGAACGGCGTCATATCCGCTGTCGCGAAATCGAGCCCGTCCTGAGTTAGCGTTTCCTTTGTCCAGCCGAACATTTCGGCACAGTGAACTGCCAACCTTCCGAATGTCATTGATTTCTCATGAGGTTTCCAGTCGTACTTGTCCATCGGGACGCGCTCCAAACATGCCCGTGTCGTCTTTGCCTCGTTGTCTAGTTCTGCCAAAAATGCCGTTGCGAGACGGCCTGAAATTGTCGCTGTGCTTGCACTCATAATTCTTCTCCTATATTTGATTTTCGAAATCGGAAAACCATAATAGCAGAGTGTTGCATAAATGCAACGCGAAACAACACATTCGTAACTCTTTCTTAACTAAGCAGATTTCAGCAAAGTTTTTGCGATAACTATTCGTTGGATCTCGCTTGTTCCTTCGCCGATCGTGCAGAGCTTTGAGTCGCGCCAGTATTTTTCGGCCGGATAGTCTTTGGTATAGCCGTAACCGCCGTGGATCTGCACGGATTCTTCTGACACGCGAACTGCAGTTTCTGATGCGAAGAGCTTTGCCATCGCACTTTTCTGGGTGACGGGCATTTTTGCATCCTTAGCTGCGGCAGCCTGAAGTGTAAGCAGACGCGAACATTCGATCTGCGTGGCCATGTCGGCAAGTTTGAACTGGATAGCCTGGAAATCAGCGATAGGTTTTCCGAACTGCTGGCGTTCTTTTGCGTATTTCACGGCCGCTTCGTATGCGCCTTGAGCAATGCCGACGGACAAGGCAGCGATCGAGATGCGTCCGCCGTCGAGGACCTGCATTGCCTGTAAAAATCCTTCTCCCTCGTCGCCAAGCATGTTCTCATCGGGAACGTGGCAATCTTCGAAAACGACTGACGCCGTTTCTGACGCACGCATTCCGACCTTGTTCTCCTTCTTATCCGAGCGGAAGCCGTCCATCGACTTGTCGAAAATAAATGCTGAGATGCCGCGATTGCCTTTTTCCTTATCGGTGACGGCGACGGCGACTAGTGTGTTGCAGACGATGGCATGGGTGATGAAATTTTTCGAACCGTTTACCTTCCATCCGTCGCCGTCCCTGATTCCATAGGTTCGAGTTCCGGATGCATCGGAGCCGGCCTGAGATTCCGTTAATCCCCAGGCGCCAAAGCTTTCGCCGGTGACGAGAGGCACAAGGTACTTCTGTTTCTGGGCTTCGTTTGCGAACATATATATATGATTCGCGCACAATGAATTATGAGCTGCCACGGAAAGGCCGACCGAACCGCAGACGCGACCGAGTTCCTCGATGATCGTCGCGTATTCGACATACCCCATTGCTGACCCGCCATATTCTTCGGGAAAAAGGATGCCCATTAGTCCAAGTTCGGCAAGTTTTGGCCTCAGTTCTACAGGGAAGTGCTGTGCCTCATCCCACTCCATGACGTGCGGACGGATCTCGCTCTCGGCAAATTCGCGGATGCTGTATTTTATCTGTAATTGTTCGTCGGAAAGTTCAAAGTTCATAATTGGGTTTATATAACAAACGATTATGATGACATAAGGAAAGGACGGCGGGCAAACTTTCTGACAATTAATTCTCTTTGAACTTGGCGATGGTGAGAGAACAGGTTCTTACAGAGAAGGTCAAGGCGAGAAATAGTTTCAAGTCGTGGGCTACATGGTAAAATAAATTCATGAATTGGAAAGAAAATCTCATCACCAGCGATGATCAGATCAGAGAGTTGTTGCTCAACACAAAAACGATCGCAGTTCTAGGTATAAAACCTGAATCGCATTCTTCCCAACCGGCGCACTATGTGGCGAAGTATATGCTAAACGCCGGTTACGAGGTCATTCCCGTACCAGTCTATTATCCCGAGGTGACCGAAATATTAGGTAAACCGGTGTATCGCTTTCTGAGCGAAATACCAGGGGAAATAGATCTGCTGAATGTATTTCGACGTTCTGAGGATGTCGCGAAGCACACCGAAGAAATAATCGCGAAAAAGCCGAAAGCGGTATGGTTTCAGCTCGGCATCCGCAATGACGAAGTTGCAGAGAGACTGGCGGAAGCGGGGATAAAGGTTGTTCAGGATATGTGTTTGATGGTCGAGCACCGAACGCTGGTATAAACTCGACCGCACGGGACACTCATTGTCGGCCCTGATTCTGTTTCGACTTTGTGCTAAATGTTTCCATTTCTTTATCGGTCAAAGGCCTGCTGGCGCCGACCGGAAGGTGTTTGTCGTCGACCGCTCCTATCGCGATGCGCTTGAGCTTGACCACCGAGTGTCCGATCGCGTCGAACATTTTGCGGATCTGCTGATTGTGCCCCTCGTGCAGCGTGACCTCGTACCAGCCATTTTTCTCGGTATGTTTTAGATCCTTGATATCTGCCGGTGAGGTTTTGAAACCGTCTTCAAGAACGACGCCTCGACGGAGCTTATTAACTGCAACGGTAGTCGGCAAACCCTTCACCTTAACGTCATAAACCTTTGGGATCGTTCGCGACGAGGCGACAAAATTTGTAAAATCTCCGTCATTGGTAAGAATGATCAGGCCCTCGGTATTGTAATCGAGCCTTCCGACCGGATGGAGCCTTCCGAAACCTTTCACCAGATCGACAACTAATTTCCTTCCTTCCGGGTCGGCGGCGCTTGAAAGATAGCCTTTTGGTTTATTTAGCAGAATGTAGACGTGTTCACGATTTTGAAGCTTGCTGTTGATCAGCTTGCCGCGAACCTTGATATGATCTTTTTCAGGATCGGCCTTAGTACCAAGTGCTGTCACGATCTCGCCGTTGACCGAAACATCTCCCGCAGCGATAATTTCCTCCGCCGCACGACGCGACGCGATACCGGCCTGAGCAATTAATTTCTGTAATCTTTCCTGCATAACTTATAAACACGTGATTCTACTTCATTCGCAGTTAAGTTTCATCTTCGAGTTCTAAACTGGTAGGTTTTAATGAACAAGGTCTTCAAAATCTTCGATGCTCGGGAGTTCGGACAGATCATTCAAACCAAACTGTATTAAGAAGTCCTTAGAAGTGCCGTACTGCATCGGCCGTCCGACCGCTTCCTTGCGGCCTTTGGCGACGATCAGGCGTTTGTCGAGGAGTGTTTTTATGGCTGAGGCAGATTGGACGCCGCGGATATCGAGGATTTCGGGAACAGTCACGGGTTGTTTGTAAGCGATGACGGCGAGAGTTTCGAGCGACGCCAGCGAAAGCTTTGCGGACGGCCGGGTTTTAAGGAATTTGCGAACCTCATCGTGAAAATCGGTCCGAGTCGCGATCTGCCAACCGCCGGCGATCTCACGGATCTGAAGGCCGCTTTCGCGCGACTCGTATTCTTTTGCCAACTCTTCGACGGACGCCTGTACGCTTTCACTATCCTCTTCCAAAACCTCGGACAGAAGCTTGACCGTTAGCGGTTCATCGGCAACGAAGATCAATGCCTCGACAAGTGCGACGAGCTCGCCGGGCGTTCTAGACTGCTTTTCTACTACTCCAAAACCTTCCAATTCCATAAAAATAGATTAGCCGCAGATTTTCGCAGATGTCGCAGATAAATCCAAATACATTAGAGCGTTACTATCCGCGTCTATCTGCGGCAAAAAACTCTTATTTACTAAACCCTCTTTAAGATCACGTCGCCGAACGTCACTGCCTGCACGAGTTTTACGCCTTCCGTGCGAACGATCTCAAGCACGGCGATGAAGGCGGTGACGAGTTCACGTCTCGAATGCATTTCTTCGAAAAACTTTAGCATGCTGACCTCGCCGAGATCGAGAATGCGTTTCTTTAGCGTTCGAAGCATATCAGCAAGCGAGATCTCTTCTCGGGCGATCTCCAATTTAATTTCGTCGACGTGACGGGCGACGATCTTTTGAAAAACAGTCAGCAGATCGAATACGGAAGCGTTTATCTCGGCATTATTATCATCCGATTCAATCGGGCCGCGGGTGAATGTCGCCTGCTCGATGGTCGAACGCTCGTAAAGCATTCCTGCCGCAGTCTTAAATTGCTCATACTCGAGCAAACGATCCACAAGTTCCTGACGCGGATCTTCCATTTCTTCGTCTTCGCTGACGAACGGATCACGCGGGAGCAGCATTTTCGATTTGATCTCAATCAAGGTCGCCGCCATCACAATAAAATCCGCCGCAATCGAGATATCGAGCTTTTTCATTAGGCGGATGTATTCGAGATATTTTTCGGTAATGCGGGCGATCGGAATGTCGAAGATATCGGCGCGTTCCTGTTTGATCAAAAACAGGAGCAGATCGAGAGGCCCGGCGAAATCGCCGATCTTGATCTTCAGATCTTCCGAGGAGCCGCCCAAGATCTGGGCGCTCTTCTCGTGAAAATCAAATGTGTACTGTTCGAGTTCTTCCATTAATGAAGAAAAGAGTTTAACGCAAACTCGCAGAGATGCTAAGACGCAAGGATACGAATAAGATCGGGTTGGTGTTAGCAGAAGCCACAGTTCAAAAGCTTTGCGGCTTTGCAACTTGGCATCTTTGCGTTGAATTCTTACTTAATCTTCGTACGCAAACATTTTCAGGTCTTCGAGTGTGACGACGGTTAGGGCAGCTTCGTGAGTTGATTCGAGAATAACC
>JBBRUA010000198.1:0-5857 GCA_038248245.1 Pyrinomonadales bacterium
CTTCTTTTTACCAAGTTTCTTTAATTCAGACGAAAACTCGGACAGAAAGTGGCGTTCGCGGATATTGATAACGAGCACCGCCTTCTCGATCGCCGCCGGTTGGTCGACGGTCGAAACCAAAAGCCTTCCAAACGTCGAAACCATCGTCAGCGGAAGATTATCGACGCAGAAATAGCCTAGATCCTCAAACGCATCGGTCGCCGAACTCATCCCCGAACCGCTCAGTCCAGTGATAATGATCAGTGCCGGAAGATCCGAATCGTGTTTTCGTCTGGTCTCCATTATAGTGTTAATTTTTCGATCGAATCCGCCAGCGTCAAAGTGTGTCGGAATAGCCCAACTCGCGGAATATTCAGTAGTTCATCGTGTCCATCAGTGCAATCAAATCGAAGTTCCAAGGATTCGCTCGGGCGTTTCGCGTTGCCAATTTCCACTACTAAAGCGATCTCGCAAATCGAGTCGCGGTCTGAGCGATTGGGACTTTCGAATATTCCTGCCCCGCGGACGTTCATTCGACCACCAATTATCGGCGATGCCCTGCCCATCAGTCTTTCGCCGGACCTTTCGATCACGACGGCGTCGTCGGCTATAAAATTATGCCCACGCTCTGCCAATTCGAGGCAGACCATGGTTTTTCCGCTGCCGGCGTCGCCGAGAATAAGTATTCCAACACTGTTAACGACGATGAGATTGCCGTGGATCGTCTGTTCCAAAGTTAAGTCTGGATCAGCCCGTAATTACCGTCGGGACGCTTACGCACCAAGGAGACGCCACCGCTTTCCGCGTCACGAAATAGTAGAAAGCCATCTTTGTCACCGTTGAGCATCAAGACGGCTTCCTCAGGAGTCATGGGTTTTACGGAGTATTTTGATTCGATGATTATCTGCGGGCCGTTGGGTTCGGGCTCGACCGAGGATTCTTTTGGGGCGACAACCGCTGCTTTTTTCGCCTTGTGAGACTTATCGATAATCTTATCTTTTAGACGGCGAGCCTGTTTTTCGATCTTATCGATGCTCAGCGACAACGATTTGTACATATCAGAATCGTAAGATGTCGCCGTCAGAACTTCGTTTCGCCACTTAACATGTATTTCACTGCGATGTCGTCCGCGTTCGACCTCAATGATCGTGTGAGCCGAAGCGGGTTTGCCTTCGAAAAGCGACTCGATCCGCTCAAAATGTGCTTCGACGTGTGATTTCAAAGCTGGTGTTACGTCCATGTGTCGTCCGGTAAATTCTAATTTCATAAGTTTCCCTCTTGTTTAGATCATCGTCTTTCGTTCGCGTGAGCCAGGTATCTGCATTTGATCGCGGTACTTCGCAACCGTCCTTCTTGATAACTTTACTCCTTCTTTTATCAAGATCTTTGCTATCTCATCATCCGTCAGAGGTTTCTTGGTGTCTTCTTCTTCCACCATTTTCTTTATCCTTAATTTAAGGATGCGGGTTGAAACCTCTTCGCCGTCCTCATTCATCATGCCTTCGCTGAAGAATCGTCGCAATTCGATTACGCCTTGCGGAGTGTGGGCGTATTTTCGATTTACGACGCGAGAAATTGTAGAAAGGTGCATTCCGATATCTTCGGCGACGTCTTTGAGCATCATCGGTTTGATGAATTCGACGCCTTTATCGAGGAACTCACGCTGACGGTCAACGATGCACTCGACGACACGATAGATCGTCTGCCGGCGATGCTCGATATTTCGAAGCAGATCGACAGCGGATCGCACCTTTTCTTTGATAAAATCTTTTGTTTCTTTTGTGGTTTCAGCCTGATCAACGAGTTTATGATACGTTGGGCTGATCCGGAGCCGCGGGCTGCCGTCGTCGACGAAGTAAACGAGATAATCGTCATCGACCTTCTCAATATAAACCTCGGGAGCGACGTACATCGCGTCTTTCGTCGCGTAACGCCTGCCGGGGAATGGGTCGAGTTCGCGGATCTTGTTTATCTCGAGGTCGAGAACGTGCATGTCAACGCCGGTCGCCTTTGAAAGGTGCTGCAATCGATGCGGCGTCAGGTCTTCGAAATGATCCTGCACAAGCTTCGTCGCGAGGCTGTCGGCGTGACCGTTGGCGGCGAGTTGGGCAACGAGGCATTCGCGAACGTCACGGGCTCCGCAGCCGACGGGATCGAGATTCAGGACGATATCGATCGCTTCTTCGGCAGCGTTTACGTCGCATTCACTCAGATCCGCGATCTCTTGAATATCAACGGTCAGGCGGCCGTCTTCGTCAAGGTTACCGATGATCTGCAGCACGGCTTCCTCGACGACGGGATCGATCGTCATCAGGTTGAGTTGGAATTCCAGATGCTCAGTCAGGTTGGGCGAATGCGTCAAAAACTGCTCGAAGCTCGGGCCGTCCTCTTTGTATTCGATCTCCTGCGTTTTGTATCCGGGGTCGAGGTAATCCTGAAACTCCCGTCCATAGTCGATCTCGTCGAACGAGTCCGACGAGTCACCAAACGAGTCATCATCTCCGCCAATCTCCGCATCGCCGTTCACCGGCAAGTTCTCCGCCGAAAAAGCCTCCGCGTCACCGTAATCGGGTAACGCATCCTGCACGGCGTCGGAGCCGGGATCGTTGCTGTTCTGGAAATCGGCGTCGTGGCCGTCGCTGTTCTGGTCGAGGATATTGTCTGAGATCTCCTGAACCTCGTCGCCGGGCTGGACCTCTTCGAGGATCGGATTCGTGACCATTTCCTGCTCGATCAGTTCGCTTAATTCGACCGTCGTCATCTGCAGCATCTCAATACGTTGCCGCAATTGCGGGGTCAGTATCATTCTCTGCGACAGTTGATGAGTTAGCCTTAAAGATGACATAAACGAATCGAACGCGGCCTTTTGGAGGAGAAAAGCGAGGACTTCTGCAAATACCGTTCCTCAGTCGAAATTATAACGGCATTAGCTTCAAATTGAAAGATGAATGCGGAAAAGGACGGGCAAATTGCACAAGAGCGAGCGTGAGCGAGGGCGAAACCTTCAGCGTCGGTGAATCGTCCTTGCTCACGCGCGGGCTTGGGCATTTACTACGGAGTTTTTTTCTTGCGGGTAAGGCCTGAGGCGCGTTCAGATTTGCGGACGAACCCCATCGCGCCGTAGAGTGCACTGTCCTCGCCGTAAGCCGGATCGCCCTTCACGCCGTTGACGACGAGGATGGAATTTTCGTTGAGCGCGCTGTATTTATCGTCGATCTCGGTGCGTTTCATGTCGGCGAGGGCAAGAATGTCGTCGAGTTCGTGCTCGGCGGTCTCGGCTGCGGTGATCTCGGTTTGGAAATCACTCTGCTTGATACCGCCAAAATTCACCGCCGGGGCACCTTCTTCCCACGCGTTGTTCATTAAGGTCACTCGATCTCTGATCTTCTTTACGTTTACTTCGGGCATGTTGCTGTCTCCTTTTTTTGTTTTTATGTAATTTGCGGAGTAAAACCGCGAATCACGAATAACATAGCACGTATCCATAATCGTGGAAAGCGTTGTGGACGCTCCGGAAGCCTTAACCACGCCTCCCACAAAGGCTGTGGCGACTCTGGAAGCCTTTGTGGGAGCTCCCACAAGCGTTGTGGACGCTCCGGCAAAGCGATCCATGACCGTGGAACGCTTCTCCATCGTCATGGATAAGAGCAAAGTTACACCGGATGCGAGCAAAGTTGTGGCGGCAAAGGGTTAGGTGACTATTTTTGTCTTTGCCGTTGGGTTGAATGAGGTCGCTTTGACGATTTCTATGGATCAATCTGATTCTGATCGAAGATATCTCTTTTAAATTGCCACTAGCTTTAGCTAGTGGTAGAGGTAACATATTGTTCTTGGCTTTAGCCGAACACCTTGTTAAGCATCTATCTAGATGGCTGGAGCTAAAAATGTGAGAAATAAGGGCAAGGTAATTAATGTTCGGCTGAAGCCTTTCATTTTTTCCTTATCTTCCACTAGCTAAAGCTAGTGGCAATTTAAAGATAAGCCAATGGCTTTCACTTTGCTCCTATGTTCTATTCGCTAAGGCTCGAACTATTTCAAATTGCTTTGATCAAAGAGTAAAGCGTTCGCCGAGGTAGAGGCGGCGGACTTCGACGTCGTTGACTAGTTCGTTAGGGTTGCCGGATTTGAGGATGCGGCCTTCGGCCATGATGTATGCGCGGTCGGTGATGCCGAGAGTTTCGCGAACGTTGTGGTCAGTGATAAGAATTCCGATGCCTTGCTGCTTAAGGTAAAGGATAATTTCGCGGATGTCGTCGATGGCGAGCGGGTCGATGCCGGCAAAGGGCTCGTCTAAGAGGATGAATTGCGGTTGGGTAGCGAGACAGCGGGCGATCTCGACGCGTCGGCGTTCACCGCCGGAGAGAGCGTCGCCGCGGACCTTTCGAACGTGCGTCACGCCGAACTCTTCGAGCAGATCTTCGAGACGAGCGAAGCGATCGCTGCGAGACATCTTCATCGTTTCGAGGACTGCGAGAATATTTTGCTCGGCTGTCATCTTTCGGAAGATCGATGGTTCCTGCGGTAAGTAGCCGAGGCCGAGACGTGCACGAAGATACATGGGCAGCGATGTCACATCGCGGCCGTTCAACTCGATGTTGCCGCGTTCCGCCGTCTCGAGGCCGACGAGCATATAGAATGTCGTCGTCTTCCCCGCCCCGTTCGCCCCGAGTAGGCCGACAACTTCGCCCTGATTCACGTAGATCGACACGTCATCAACGACGCGCCGGCGGCCGTACGTCTTTTGCAGGTTGTGACCACCGAGCATGTCGGCCGTGTTTATCTTGGAATGTGCGTTGGCTATCTCGCCGTTCGGATGCGTCATCGATTAAGGAGTTCCCTTCACTTTATAAACTGATCTCACGCGGCCATTGGCGTTCGGCTTCGTCGTACCGGTGCCGGTGAAGCGGTTCTCGCGCATGTAAACCGTGATCTCGTTGCCGGTCGATCCGCCGCTCTCGCTGTCATTCACCGAAGCCGGATTGCCGCGAATGATCGCGATCTCGTCCGCCGCCGTGTACTGTGCCCACTCGCCGACGGCTTTGCGACCCGGTTGCGTGATCACGACCGCAGTCTCGGCGATCGTTCGCGTGACCTCGTTATTTTCGTCGAGATAAACGTCGGCGGTGCCCGCCGTAATGCGGTCGGTGCCCTGCCGAATGTCGACGTTCGTGCGGTACTGGAGCAAACGTTTGTCGCGATCGTAGTTCATCGTTTTCGAAGACGCGAACACCGGAACGCTGCTCGCTTTGCCCTTTTGCGTCTGCTTAGCGTCGTAAAGCACGCTCTGCACGTTGCCCTCGGCATTGAATTTCCCTTCCTTATTCATCATGAACAGGCGGTCGCCGCGGACGTAGTTGTTGTCCTGCCAGCCACGCGCGTTGCCCGTGTACGTTGCCGTCTCCGCCGCGTGGTCGAACTCGGCGTTGTCCGACGTAACGAACACGGGTTTGTCCGAACTCGCGAACGGCGCCGCGTTGCCCGTCGTCTTGCGAGTATAATATGTCGTGCTGACTGAGCCGCGCATGTAGGATTTCTTCGCGTTCGTGTTCCAGTCGATCTCTTTCGCCTTCGCCCGCGACCCGTTGTCCCAAGCCGTCGGCTCACCGCCGCGAAGCCGCACCGTTCCATCCGCCTGCGTGAACGTCATCTGCGACGAGATCGCCGCACGTTCAAGCTCGGAAAACTTAGCGTTGCCGTTCGCATCGAGAACCTCGACATCTTTTGTCGCTTGGTTGAAAGTCGCATTGAGCTGATCCGCGAGCAATGTCTGCGTGCCTCGATTCGCCGACGCAACGGTCGGAACGCGCACGGTTTTCGTCTTCTTGCCGCCGACACAGTTCTTCGCGTTATTCCCCGTCGGAAAGAAGTCGCAGTCGAA
>JBBRUA010000199.1:0-5853 GCA_038248245.1 Pyrinomonadales bacterium
CGCCGTTCATCTTAAGATCGCTACCGCCTTGATTCGGAGTGCCATTGAGCGTTGTGATCGTATCACCCGACAAGATCGCAAATCGCATGAACGTGTCCTGTGCCTGGCGGGCGTTTTTATTGAACGGCGATGCAAAGCTGGCGGAATCCTGCCATGCGTTGGACAAAATTGTGATCGAATCGCCCACCACAGACGCGGGAATATCAAGCGACGTGGTACTTAAGGGTAGGTAATCAGTCGATGGCGTCGGCGTTCCGACCGACACGATTCCCGTGGCATTGTAGTTTCCTTGCACGTAAACCCCGTTCTCCGAAGCAAAAGTGAAGCCACGGGTATTTGTAGGTGTTGTAGTGTTGTAAATGCCGGGAATGGTCTCTCCATTTATTAGCCGAACGCCCCTTCGATAAAACTTGTGATCAAAGACGGCCGCGATATCGGGTGAGACATTGCTGCCAGCACCGGTGTAGCGCGGAGCTTCATTAGTAAAATCTCGCTGGAGTATGCCGTTTTTATTAACGTCCTCTCCGAGTTGAAGGTTACCGTCGTTGTTGCCGTAAACGTCCTCCATGTCGTATTCACCATCGAAATCGAAATCACCTCGGCGGTCGGAAACATAAACTACCCAGCCGCCCGCTTTGGGAGTCACATTTCCCGGCTGCGGAATATCGTTCCCGCGAAGTACGTGCCCGGTTAAAGTGAAGTACGGAGTTGTTGTCGGCATGTTGGCATCCCACGTGCCGTCGAGAAACCGTTTTAGATTCGCAACATCTATATCGACCATGCTCATCACGCCGGCCCAGGGAACGTTTGCTCCGTAGTTTCCGGCGGCTGTAGGGTTGAAGACGCTATCCGTGTCATTGTAGAGGCCTTCGCGGGTATCGAACATCTTGATCGGAAACGGAGCGATGCAGTTCTGTGCAACGCCGCTGATGGTGACCTTCCGCGAATTGGCAAAGTTATCACCCGCAAACGTATAGCTTCCATTCGTGTAACTTCCGCCATTTACTCGCGTCCAAGCCGGCGTTGCTGCGGCTGCACAAGTTCCGCTACCGTTTCTTCCGACGTTCACATAGTTGTATGTGACGCCGCCGTCGGTAAAGGTAGACATGAACGTGTTCGGATTGGCCGCACCGGTCGTGTTCGGGATGGCGGGCCCCTGCATCATGTAACGTTGGAGTTTTATCACCGATCTAGTGTCGATGCCGTTTGTAAGGTAATTGGGATCGGTGACCACGAATGTCGAGCCGACCGACCGGGCAGGTTCGGTAATGCCTAGAGCCAAAATGTCCTGCGTGACTTCTTCTACCGTATAACTTGTTGTCACCGGATTGTAGATCACCGTCTCTACCTTGATCCAGGTTTCCTTTCCATTGGCACTGTAAAGGCGATCACCGTTAACGCGTGATGCGATATAATTCGGTGTTCCTGTCATTGTCAGCGGTTGGTAACCGTGAAGCGTTCCCGGAATCGTCCCTGATATCTGGCCTGTAGCATCGCCATCGAGCCGGACGCCGCACCTCGGAACCGTCGAGTCGGTCGCAGTCGCGCATCCAGGCAACTTCTGTCTCGAGTCGGCAAGGCTGATGCGGATACCTGTTTTATTGAAATATCTCTCCGACGCCGTGATCGCATCGTCGCTTTCCGCTGCGGTGACAGGTATGATGTTTGGCGATGCCACCGAACCCGTGCCATTGTTCCACAAATCGCCTACCCGCTTGCCACGTCTAATAACCTCTACAAGGCTAAGGTCCGGGGCGCTGTTTCCACTGTTGAGCTTAAGCGGCAGTTGAAGTAGAGGCGTGTTGGCAGTTAGATTTCCGTCAAAAAGACCGACGTTCGTAGGCCAACTCGCAGAGTTATAGGCCGTTGGGAGCGGTATCGTTGGTACCGGGCTAGAAACGACCGGCGCTCCGTTTACCGGTGATGCCAGAACGCTTCCCATATTCGAGCGGAGCCGAACATAGCTATTCGAAGCATTTCTTACGTAAACGTTATCGCTCCAGTTTGTCCATGGGCTGCCATTCTTGGATGTGTCGGTGTATACGAAGTTGGAGGTCGTTACCTTGGATGAGAAGTAGACGCCCGTTCCCGCTTGCAGGAAGAGCGAGCCGTTCGAGTGAACACGTCCGCCAAAATCAAAACGCGGCCCAGGATGGAACTCAAGGTCATCATCGTAGAAAATACCAAATTGGAAGATCGGAACCAGATTGTTGAGGATATTTCGAGTGAGCTGAACCTGAACTCCGGTATCGTCGGTCGCAGTTGTTCGCAATCGCCAGTTGTCACGTTTGGCATACAGACCGCCGAATGGCCCGCCAGTCAGCACAACGGGTAAGTTGTTAGAAGTTTGCAACACTTCCTGAACAAATGTATATCGTCCACCGCTGCTTGTCGATAATCCCGGCACGGCGGCGTTGCGCACGTCGTCAAAATCAACCGAGCCCGGTTGAATATTGACTTCGAATTTTTTGTTGAAATTACGGGTCATCATCTCGAGGCTACCCTGAGCCGCATAAAAAGTTCGCCCCTCAGCCGTCTCGTTTCCAACCGCAGCCGCTTCGGCGGACGAACGCGACAACGCCAGCGCCACGAATACGGAAATCAACGCCAGAACAAATAGCGATATAACGATCGCCGATCCTCTTTGGGCCGAGTCGCCAGCCCGATCTAAAACGTTTTCTTGCTCAGTTTTTACTTCGTTCATTTTTTTGTCCTGCTAATTAATTAGTTTGCCTCGTAGCCAAGATTCCTAGTGCTAAAGGTTGAGGTCATTACCGCGCGATAAGGCTGTCCGGCAGCATTTAGTTCCTGTGAACGGACGCTGACCGTAAATCGAACCTGTCGGACTGCGGCAAGTGCTGCCTGAGAATCGTCGGCAGTGCCGGCAATAAGGTCCGGTCCGGCACTCGGGTTGTCGAGCAACGTTCCGTTGTCCATTACGTACTGGATCTGAAAATCCTCAACGTTGTACACCAACGGCTCGTCGACAAAAGCGACCGCCGGAAGTGCCGGCGGAACATTTGCGAACTCGCGTCTGGTAAGAATTCCGTCAGCCGTAACAAAATACGTCGTCATCTTAACTCTCGTGATACTTGCGGGAACAATTATCTGACGCAGCGGATTTCCAGTTCCGGTCTGGTTGAAACCGAGTACATCTCCATTCGAAAACTGAATCCTGTTAGTACCGCCAAGTGCGGTCGCGAGGCCAAGGGTTGAACCGGTGTTACCCGTTATCAAATAAATATCGTTTACTCGGCAAGAAGAATTGACGCCTGAAATTGGAACGATCTCGTCGATACCACCACCCGTTGTAGTTGCCGCGTTAATATTGAGAGGCTGGGATACTGCATCGGTCCCCGTACCCACGAGATTGAAGGTCGAATCCTTAAAGAGAAACGTCACCTGATCAGTTCTGATGTTTGGCAGCGTGTTGTAAGTATTTATCGTGATCTGGTTTCCGGCAATGATCGGTGGGACGGTGTCGCGCGTCGTGTCGAAATCGTTGGGCAATCCCAATAGAGCGGAAATCCTATTATCAGGTAGGACCACTGTATTTTTTAGCGGGTACCCGAAGCCTGCGTTGTAAGTATCGCGACCGATCAGATTAAGGCCGACGCGAACGTTCTTTGCGAGTTGCGTCTGCTGATTAACGACCGCTCTACCTTGTTGTGCTGCGCGCAGGACGCTCCAAACCGAACCCGTCACGATAGTGAAAATCACCAAAGATACAAGTAGTTCGATAATCGTAAATCCGTTCTCGCCGCCCGCTCGCCCGCATTTTCTAGTTTCACTTATTGTCGAATTGATCTGCATTGATTTCCTCTTAGTTATCAACGGCGTAGTCCGTCAACACCGTAACTAATTGCTCTTGACGCTGTATGCCGCCTACGTTGTACGTAATAGTCACCTGAACACTTCGCATTCTTATCGCCGCCAAACCTGGGGTAGGACATATCGGTGAGGGACGATCTGGGTCACATATATCGGTAATAACGATCCGCCTCTGGAGTTGTGACACCAAAGATCCATTGTCATCGGCAGTGCCAATTACCTCGTCAGGACCCGCGTTTAAAAATACCGGTTGAAATCCGGTGACGAAGATACCCTGCGGAACGTTCACTTCGTTAGGATTGCTTCCCACGTTTCCAACGCTCTTCCAACCTAGACGAGCGGGGTCAGTCTCTTTAACTGACATGATGGATTCCATTGTCGAAGTAGCGATCTGCTTTGCTAACGTCTGCTGCTCCTGACCCTTTGACTGAAGGATCGAGGCCGAGATCCCTGACAACATTGCCAAAACTCCGACCATTAAAATGACCAAGGCGATCATTACGTCTATGTAGGAAAAGCCTGCTTCCGAGTTGCGTTTCATAATTCCTGCCTCTTTATTGGCTTGACACAAAAGTTGAGCCGTCATACTTCCAGTATCTGATCGCGCCGCTGCCCCCAAATATTGTGATCGCCCGTACCTCTTTCGGGTTTCGCGGAGTGCTACTGCCGTACGAAACCGGAGGCCAAACATAGAAATTTACGCTTATTGGTGTATTAGCAGCATTAACTACCGAACCATCGCTCCGGAATCGGCCGGCCCATACCGTATGGCCGGATACCGTCGTCGAGCCGTCTAAATGTCCAAGCGCATCTGTGGCAAACGCCGCATCTGCATAGTTAGGCGGATTTGGCTTTGCGATGCCGGTCGGGATGATATCCATCCGGATCTCTTTCGGCATTTCGAGTGGAATCCTTTTAAGAAGACGATCTGCAGCCATTCCGTTTTCATCTATGATCAGAAGTGCGTTATCAGTAAGATCAATTTCCACACGAAACGTTCGTCTACGCGTTATCGCGAGTTGACCCGCTTCGCGCATGAGATCCATGACTTTTAGAGACTGATCCTCGGATTTAAATAGACGTTTTGAGTTATATAGCTGTGGCAAGGCGATCGCCGTAAGAACTCCCAGTATAACGAGAACTACAAGCATCTCGACCACCGAAAACCCTGAATTGGATCGCCTTTTACCAAAAAGACTGTTTTTCATTACGATTACCTTCGCCCCGACCGCAAACTTTTTCCTTTTTACTTCCAAAAACCTGAGGCTGAACAGAATAAAGGCAGGATGTACAACTTATTCCAAAAACATTGTACATTGTTGAACACCTAATATGCAAGATTTTATTTAGCGGAATGAAAATAAATTTTGACCTATTTTGCGAGACGTTTTGGTTCGTCCAATCAGAAGATGTTCTTCGCCAGGGGGCAAATCACATTTAAAGGAGACTTTGATTACCTCTCAGACGACGCCAAAGAGCAAGAAAGTTTTCCTCCTTGGCAAGGGAATCGAAAACGGCCAAAAAGTCTCTCAACTTTTCTCCGTTATTTGACGTTATCTTTATTACGTTAAATAACGGAGTTTTCTTTGTCTTTGAATTTGGATAGAATTACGTCGGTTTTGGATTTTGTTTTGCTTTTAGTCGGATCGACCGCATGGCAGAAAAAGAAAAGCTTACTCAAAAGAAAACTTCTGCCGACTGGTTGCTTCGCGGAGCACTGACGAAGATCGGTGACACGTTTGATCGATTCACAGGACGTCGATGGATACCTTCCAGCAGTCTTGCCACCAGCGAACTTGGTGAAAGGATCAAAAAACTACTTGATTCTGAGGCTAAGACTGTTCCTGGTAAAGGCATCGTTGTTCCGCATTACATCAAATTAAAGATGCAGTGGGACAAGTTCTCAACAGACAGCGACACACTTCTAAAAAAACTCGAAAACGAACTTCTTATTGTGGCAATAGATCACATAAACGATTCGCTTTATTATACATATGCTCCGGTCACACTGGACGTTAAACC
>JBBRUA010000200.1:0-5822 GCA_038248245.1 Pyrinomonadales bacterium
CCGGCGATGGAGTCTTTTTTCAATGCCCAGACCGGTAAATACACATATCTTCGACTTCCCGACCGGATCGGCGGACGCGGTCTCGCGACGGCCGAGTTGATCGACATGCGCGAGGTTTTCAAGCGTTTCGGTAAAGATGTCGCGTTGTCGCCCGAACTGCTCGATGCGATCACTGAAACGCACGCGAAGGGCGAACAAGTCATCATCTTGCTCAATCGCCGCGGCTTTTCTCAGTTCGTTCTGTGCCGTACTTGCGGCGAAACCCTAAAATGCCCGAACTGCGACATCACGCTCACATTCCATCGGGCGAATAATCAGCTAGTCTGTCATTACTGCAATCATCGTGAAAAATCGCCAAAGACTTGCCCGCATTGTCAGAGTGAATTCCTCTATTTCGTAGGCGAAGGCACCGAGAATATTGCCGATCAACTAACGAAAAAATTCCCCGCGATGCGGATCGCCCGTGTCGATCGCGACACGATGGCCCACAAAGGCGAGATGGAAGACGTTTTGCTGACATTTGCGAACGGCGGCCTCGACATGCTCGTCGGGACACAAATGATCGCCAAAGGCCACGATTTCCCAAATGTGACGCTGGTTGGTGTGATCTCGGTTGATATCGGTCTTGGATTACCGGATATGCGTTCCGCCGAGCGGACTTTTCAGCTCATCACGCAGGTCGCGGGACGTGCGGGACGCGGGAAACAGGCCGGCAAGGTTTTGATCCAAACCTATTATCCCGAGCATTACGCTCTGAGGCACGCTAAAGAACAAGATTACGAAGGCTTCTACGCGGAGGAGATCAAGTTTCGCGAGCGTCTCGGCTACCCGCCGTTTTTCGTACTCGCACTTATTCTAATTAAACACCGCGATCACGGGTACGCTTCGAAGAACGCAAACCTTCTCCGCCGTGCCCTCGACGAAGCGAATACGTCGAAACAGGCCCGAATCCTCGGCCCCGCACCGGCTTCCCTTTCGCGCCTAAAAAACGAGTTTCGCCTACAGATCATACTCAAAGGAACGAGCCGCCGAGCTCTTCGCGAAACCCTCGACATCGCCCTCTCCAACGCCGAACAAAAAGGTTGCGACCTCCGCACCATCAACGTCGAGATCGACCCCGTAAACCTAATGTAACAACGGATCACGGACACCCATGTTCGTCGGAGTTCGGACACTCCTGTCCGAATGAGTGCGAAGCACGAACAACCGTCGAATTCAGCGATCAACTTGTTAAAATATCACCGAAGGAACTAGCGAGCCGGACAGGAGTGTCCGCACTCCGACAGGCGACCGTACAAAAAAAGACACGAACAAGAAATCCCGTTCGTGTCTTTTTTGTGTCCGTTCATGTCCGAAATCTTAATTCACTGCTTTCGAGCTCAGTTCCGATTCTTTCATCTTCACCTGGGCATAGACCTCGGTGAGAGACATTTTGCAGTTGATCGATTCGAGTGTGATAACGTCATCTCGTTCGTTATAAATACGATAGATCCACTGTTTGGCGTTCTGTCGGGCGTAATGCTCGATCCGCATTTCGTTCTCGTGGACGAGCAGGCATTCCTTGATTTTAGGAATGGCCAGGAAGCCTTCGAGCTTTTTCGTCCGGTATGTCGATTTAGCGAGACTTGAGAATATCTCGACAACGACCGTCGGATTTTGCAGCAGATCTCCCTTCTCATCGGCAAAGATCGGTTCGCCGTTGACGACGACAACGTCGGGAAAGCAGATCGAGTCGGTGCCGATCCGCACCTGCATATCGTTGCAATACATCTCGCACGTACCGCGATGGATACGGGTTCCGATCGCGATCGCAAAATTTGTCGAGATCAAATTGTGCCAGCGATTCGCCGCCGGTTTGGGCACGATGCGTCCGTCGAGTAACTCATTCTTTACTATTTCACGTCGGTCGGGTGACGTAATAGTCGGCGGAAAGCCTTTTGTCTTTGTTGTGTCTGTCGAGGTTTGATTCATAATGCGGTGTAACTCCTGTGAAAAACTCTAAAAATAGCCAGGGGTGAGTGGAATAGAAAAACGTGGATTTTGCTTGAACTAATTTGTTTGCAAAAATAGTGTTGCACATCGCCCGACCATCTTTCAAGGAAATATTAATGAAACTTGAGCTTTTAGCTTCACAGACGCACTCAACGATCGAACAGGGCTCGCCCGAACTCGACATCACATCGACCGCCGGACTCGACATCGCGGGCGCAGGCCAGATCACATTTCTGGCTAATCCGAAGTACACGCCGCAGATCGCCACGACCAAGGCCGCCGCGATATTCCTGAGCGAAGGCGTCGCGATCGAACGCACCGACATCGCGATCCTGCGTGCCAAAGATCCCTATCTCGCCTACACTCGTGCGATGCGAATGTTCTTTCCCGAACCGCAGGTCAAGCCGTTCGTTCACGCCTCCGCGATCATCGATCCGTCGGCAAAAGTCGCAAGCGATGTCGAGATCCACGCAAATTCCGTGATCGGAGCAAATTGTACTGTGGCGAGCGGCGTTCGCATCATGCCCAACGCCACGATCTACGACGGCGTGAGCATCGGCGAAGGCTCAACCATACATTCGGGCGTTTCCGTCCGGGAAAACTGCGAGATCGGCCGCAATTGCGTCATCCACAACAACTCAACGATCGGCTCCGACGGATTCGGTTATGCCAAAGACGAGGAAAAACACTGGCTAAAAATTCCGCAGACCGGCCGCGTCGTTCTCGAAGACGACGTCGAGATCGGCGCCAACACGGCGATCGACTGTGCCTCGGTCGGTGAAACGCGAATAAAACGCGGTGCAAAGATCGACAATCTCGTCCAGATCGGCCACTCCTGCACCATCGACGAAGACGCCCTGATCTGCTCCCAAACCGGACTCGCCGGCAGCTCGTTCATCGGCAAACGCGTCATTCTCACCGGTCAGGTAGGCATCGCCGGACACCTCAAGATCGGCGACGATGCCATCATGACGGCGAAATCGGCAACTTCGCACGATGTTGAGCCGGGAAAAGTAATGTCTGGCGTCCCGGCCTTCGAGAATCGCGACTGGCTCCGCTCGACGGCAGCTTTTAGAAAGCTGGGCGAAATGGCCTCGCGTCTTCGCAAACTTGAAAAGCGTGTCTTCGAGTCAGAACCGCCCGCGTAATCATATGGACACGACCGCGTGTGCAAACTAGTATCGAGCGAACAAAAAACTTATTATAAAAATTATGGAAAGAGAACTGTCAGATGCGGGTTACGACATCACACCTTTGGACGCGGCATCGATCGAGCGGCTTGCTCAGGACCTGAACGAAGAGGAATTAGGAATTCTACTGAACCACGGCACCGAACCCGCGTTTTGCGGGACGTTGCTGGACAACAAAATGGACGGCACGTACGCCTGCCGTTTGTGCGGTTTGCCGCTGTTTAGTTCGAGCGACAAATTCGAGTCCGGCACCGGATGGCCGTCATTTTATCGGCCTTTCGACAAAGACCACCTCAACAATATCGAAGATAACGCCTACGGCATGCAACGCATCGAGATTCGCTGTGCCCGTTGCGGAGGCCATCAGGGCCACGTCTTCCCCGACGGCCCGCCGCCGAACGGCCAACGCTATTGCCTGAACTCAGCATCACTCGAGTTTTTCGCCGACGGATCAGATGTTCCGCAGAAGTCGTAAATAAAAAAGCTAAAAAAGGGAAAAAGTTAGTTGAGCTGTTACAACTAACTTTTTCCCTTTTACCCTTTTAAACCTTTCTACTTTCGATCCTTGAACGCGTCGAACAGTCGTGTATGCCGGCTAGTTAGTGGGATCATTCGTCCGCCGATGAAGATGTATTTGATGTTCGTCCGAGGTTCTAGCAGGTCGCCGTCGGTGACGACGATGTTTGCGACTTTTCCGGTTTCAATCGAACCGAGCTGCGAATCGATACCTAGTATCTGTGCCGGATAGAGCGTGACCGATTTTAGAGCGTCGTCTTTTGACAAACCATAGGCACCGGCGAGGCCGGCGTGATACGGCAAGTCGCGAACCTCCGCACCGCTGTCTCCGGTGGAGATACAAAACTTGATCCCCGCCGCCTGCATCTTGGACGGTGCGTCGAACAGGTAATCATACGCATCGTCATCGCGAACCGGCAGCGAATAGATATTCGTGTAGATCACCGCGATGTTGTTCTTTTTCAGGTCATCGGCTGCCTTCCACGCTTCCTGACCGCCGATGATGATTCCTTTGACCTTCATTTCACCGACGAATTTCGCGACGCCGCGAATATCGCGTTCGCGTTCAGCGGTGAAAATGATCGGCCGCTCGCCGCGCATATACGGAGCCATTGCATCGAATTTCTGGTCAACATTGGGATACGGCAGCGAACTGTCTTTCGCGAAAGCGTCACGAGCCCGCAGATAATTCTGTGCCGCGGTGAAAACCTTTTTCAGTTCGTCGAGCTGAGTATCACGTCGTTTTACTGCCTCGCTGAACTCTACCGGCGGCCCGCCAAAACCTCCGCCGAATCCGGCAAAAGTCGTGATCCGCGGAAAATTGATGACCAGCCCAAATTCGTTAACGACCGCCATCTCGTCCGGCGTCGAACCGTTGAGATTGATCACGGCACTTTGCCCGGCTATCAGTCCGCCGGTCGGATACGACATAACCGTCGTAATGCCGTTCACTCGAGTCACATTAACGTGCGCCGAATAAGGATGGATTCCCTTGATCGCTTTCGCGTTAGCGTTCATCGTCCCGGTCTCGGAAATATCGACCGACGCATTCACGCCCTGACCGATCTCTGTCAGACCCATATTGGTTCCCGCGTCGATCATTCCCGGATAAACGCTCAAGCCCTTGCCGTCGATCTTTTCAGCACCGGACGGCACCGAAGCGCCGACACCAACCGCAGTGATCTTGCCATTCTGAATAACGACGGTACCGTTCTCGATAACCGCCCCCGAAACTGTGACTACCCGTGCCCCAACGATCGCAAAAGTTCCGGATCTGCCAGTCGCATTCTGCTCGGTCCCATCATTTTGAGCGACAACAGTTGAACCACAGAGACACAGAGCCACCGAGAAAAAAAGGATCAAAGGTAAATATCGATTCATAAATGTTTGCTTTTCTCCGCGTCTCTGTGCCTCTGTGGTGAATTCCTTGCTGATCATTATTGATCCCTCCCGTCGCCGTACTCGGCATCGTCCCGGTCGCCGCGGCGGCGTTCCTTCGGTATCGCCGGCGGCGTTCCGCCGGCACCGGAGGCTTTGTTCACATCCAGTTTCTCCAGCATCTCGCGTTCTTTCGCCATGTCGTTTCGCTTTTGAGTGTCCTTTGCCCGGTCAAAAAGTATCTCGCCCTCGATCATCGTCATTTCGACCCGAGAATACACACTGAACGGATGTGCCGTCCAGATCGCGATATCCGCGTCCTTACCGACCTCGATCGAACCGGTTCGCTTGTCGATGCCAAGTTGTTTTGCCGGATTTAGCGTGATCATTTTGAGAGAGTCTTCCTCAGGCACACCGCCGTATTTCATGACCTTGGCAGCGTCGAGATTCAGTCGACGCATACGTTCGTCTGAATCGGAATTGATCGAAACATTAACGCCGTTTTTCCAAAGAATATAAGCGTTGTACGGTATCGCGTCGTAGGCCTCGAGTTTGTAACCCCAACTGTCCGTGAATATCGAAACGCCCGTACCGCGTTTGGCGATCTCCGGGGCGATCTTGTATGCCTCAAGTCCGTGCTGCAGCGTGGCGACCTTAAAGCCGAATTCGTCGGCCAGTAACAACAAATTCAAGTGTTCGTCGCTCCGGTAGCCATGAGCGTGGACAAGGCGTTTGCCTTCGAGTATC
>JBBRUA010000201.1:0-5793 GCA_038248245.1 Pyrinomonadales bacterium
GACTCCGCCATCAGATCGGCGTGCGAAATGATGACAAGCTGTGCCGAATGATTTGGCGTGGCCAAAGACGAAGCAAAATTCGGAATGATCGACGCATCGCGGCGGACACCGGAATCTTCGACGC
Organism: Pyrinomonadales bacterium; assembly: GCA_038248245.1. Lineage (GTDB taxonomy): Bacteria > Acidobacteriota > Blastocatellia > Pyrinomonadales > Pyrinomonadaceae > OLB17. Next base: position 125 of record JBBRUA010000201.1, read on the forward strand.
TGTAGTAAAGTTTTGGACGATACGCCGGTAGCTTAAGGTCAAACGTAGTACCATTCGGAACAACGGTTAAATCGGTCACCTGTTGTGGCTCGCCCTCGGTCGAAAGGTCGAACAAACGCACGTTTGCCGATGAAAAACCGCCAACATCAGCACGGCGAACGCCATCGGTGTAGAACGCAACACGGTTCTGATCCGCGAGATATTTCCGCGCAAAGCCAAGTCTCAAGGTGTCGAACAAAACAAAACCGCTTGTCGTTGTCGACAGCGTCAGCGTGTTCGCTCCCTCCGTCAAAATATTCGTCGGAACGACCACGTCTCCGTTAAAATTTTGCTGCCCGACTCCCGAAAAACCACCAAGTGGATTGCCGTTGACCGACACATTAACGTTATGAGAGGAACCAACATATCCCTGCACTGCAACGTTTAATAGGGCCGTGGAGGAGGTTCGATCTACACCGCTGATATTGAATGCGATGTTTAAAGGTGTGGTTGAAACGATATCGCCCCAATAGTTTTCGGGTGGTCCGTTAATAATATCGTAAACATAATATTTACGTTGTTTCTGGGTAAACGTTTGTCTGTATCCGCTTGCAGTTACCTGCGACCCGATCCGCCGCGAGACGCGAGAGCTCATTCTCTTGCCCGAGCTCGCTCCATTTATGAGGTAATAATATCGAGTGTCGCTTTCAATGGTATCGATCGATTTTGCGAAGAATTCGATGTACGCACCTGTACTCTCGACTATGATCGCCTGCTGAATGCCGCTGACGAAAAGTTGCCATTTTGTCGGATCACCAGCAACGTCAAATCCGGCGGCCTGCAATTCTGATCTGAGAACGCGGTACAGTCCGTCCTTTCGAGTGCCGATCTTCACTCCGGCCTGTGCGGCGACTGCCCGTTGGCTCGCGAGATTTCTAGGCGATTTGGTCAGACTTATTAATTCTTGCGGAAGAACTAGTTCCCCAGATTCAATATTTCCATTCGATTGCACTGCGGAAGCCAGGCCTTCAGAGGATCGGCTCGCAACATCGGCGAGGCTGTTAACGAATTCGACTGAAATATTCCCCGAAAGGGCTCGGGCACCTTCCGAATTGATGGATTCGATCTCATAAACTGCGCCGACATCTCCGTCGCGATCGAAATAGCTTTGTACGCCCGATGTTTTAACGAGTGGGATATCGTTCAAACGCTCGCGGCCGGACTTCGAGATCCTGTAAATGTCGAAGGCTCGAACCTTGTTGCGGATATCTACGCTCCACGAGATCCACACGCCTTGTCCGTCGGTGTGGGCTGTTTGTTCAATGAATTCAGCACCATTGGGCAAGGTGGAAACATCAGTCTTCACTACCGAACGACCTTTAGTTTGTTGGGCGAACGCGGGTACAATTGCCGAACTCAGCAGGCTGAATGCCATTGCCGCAGTTAATATTCTTCTCATATTAATCCTCAATTAGATGACCGGATGGGATGTGGTCAAAGACACCCATCTTAGATTTCGAAGGGTTCTTATAATCTACAACGTTTTCGCGAAATTTGAAAGAAATAAATTTACCGCCGTTATATTCCTTTTGAGTCGGTAAATATTCCCGGCGGCGAATTATTTTTCTAATTAGTTCGACTCGTTGATCAACTGACGAAGAACGTACGGCAGAATCCCGCCGTTTTTGTAGTATTCGATCTCGATCGGCGTGTCGATTCGGAGCATCAGTATCACGTCGCGCTTCGTTCCATCCGCCGACGTAACCGTTAACGTAACGTCCTGCATTGGTTTGATCACAGCGTTCTCGAGGCCGGTCAGGTCGAAAGTTTCTGTTCCGTCAAATCCTAACGATTTCGACGAATCCCCGTTCTTGAAAACCAAAGGCAAAACGCCCATACCGACCAGATTGGATCGGTGAATACGTTCGAACGATTCCGTGACAACAGCTTTGACACCCATCAGGGCGGTGCCTTTTGCTGCCCAGTCGCGCGAACTACCGGTTCCGTACTCCGCACCTGCGAATATTACGAGCGGTGTATTTTCTTCTTTGTACTGCATCGCGGCATCGTAGATCGACAGGTCTTCACCGTCGGGCTGATGTTTTGTAAACCCGCCCTCGACCGGTGCGATCATTGTGTTCTTGATACGAACATTTGCGAACGTCCCTCGTAGCATTACGCGATCGTTGCCGCGACGTGAACCGTATGAGTTGAAATCCTCGGCCGCGACGCCATTCTCCTGTAAATAAAGGCCAGCCGGCGAATTTGCCTTGATCGCACCCGCCGGAGATATGTGGTCGGTCGTTACCGAATCGCCGAAGATCGCAAGAGCTCTCGCTCCGTAAATATCATAAAACTTCCCGGTTTCCATGGAGAAATCGTCAAAAAACGGCGGTTCCTGAATATAAGTAGAATCGACGTCCCACTCATAGATCTGGCCGACGCTGGTCTCGATCTTGTTCCAGAGCGGATTGTCGTCGGAAAATTTTGTATAGAGATTTTTGTACGTTTCAGGGTCGAATGCGGTTGCGAGATATTCTTTGACCTCGTCGAGTGAAGCCCAAATATCACGCAGAAACACATCGTTCCCGTCGCGATCTTTTCCGATCGGATCTAAAATCACATCTTTCAAAACGGTTCCCGCGAGTGCGTACGCGACCACGAGTGGCGGCGACATTAGGAAATTCGCCTTGATGTTCTGATGAACGCGAGCCTCGAAATTGCGATTCCCCGACAGAACGGATGCCGCGATGATGTCGTTCTCGACGACCTCTTCTTCGATCGATGGATCAAGCGGACCGGAATTGCCAATGCAGGTCGTGCACCCGTAACCAACCAGATCGAATCCGACCTCGTTCAGATACTGCTGTAATCCTGCTTTTTCAAGATATTCCGTCACAACTCGCGAACCTGGTGCAAGCGATGTTTTAACATACGCAGGAACCTTCATCCCCTTCTCGACCGCTTTTTTGGCAACAATTCCCGCCGCGATCATGACGGACGGGTTAGAAGTATTCGTACACGACGTTATCGCCGCGATCAGGACGTCTCCGCTGCCGATATTTGTCGTCACGATCGGTTCATCATCCTCAGAAATGTCTACGCGGTCAGGTGTCGGGCGATTGTCCATCATCTCGACCTCGGTCTGGATATTCGTATTGGTCGGCGAGACCGTGTCATGGATCGACTCAGGAAGCGATTTCGAACTTTGCTCGCCGCCGCCCTCGATAACATTGGCGGGATGCGAACCCATTTTGACGCTATATCGTTTTGACAAACTCTCCGACGTCTTTCCATAACCGCCGTCCGAGACGGCCTTTGTGTAAAGCTCGATAAAACGGTCATCGAGATTTGAAAGCTCGATGCGATCCTGCGGTCGCTTTGGTCCGGCGACGGAAGGCGTGATGGTGTTTAGATTCAGTTCGATGACCTTTGTATAATCGACCTCGCCGTCGAGCGGAATGCCGAACATTTCCTGCGCTTTGTAATAATTGCGGATCGTGTCGATCTGAGCCTGATCGCGGCCGGTGTTGGCAAAATATTCGAGCGTTTTCTCGTCCACGCCGAAAAAGCCCATCGTCGCTCCGTATTCCGGCGCCATGTTAGCGATGGTTGCTCGGTCGGTCGCGTTTAGAGCTGCTGCTCCTTCACCAAAAAACTCGACGAACTTACCGACAACGTTCGCTTTACGGAGCATTTCGGTAATTCGCAGCACGAGATCGGTCGCCGTCGCACCCTGCGGCAATTCGCCGGTCAGATTAACGCCGATAACGTCGGGCGTCAGGAAGTAAACCGGCTGCCCGAGCATTCCGGCTTCGGCCTCGATGCCGCCGACGCCCCAGCCGACAATGCCGAGCCCGTTGATCATCGTCGTGTGCGAATCGGTGCCGACGAGCGAATCCGGGAAGTAAACGCCGTCGCGTTCGAAAACGCCTTTCGCTAAATATTCGAGATTGACCTGATGAACGATGCCGATCCCCGGCGGCACCACGCTAAAGCCGCTGAACGCTTGAGTTCCCCACTTCAAAAAGCGGTATCGCTGATCGTTGCGTTTGAACTCCATCTCCATATTCTGCTGATACGCCGATTCGCTGCCGGCGTAATCTACCTGCACGCTGTGATCGATGACTAGATCGACCGGAACCAGCGGTTCGATGACCCCAACATTCTTACCCATCCGATGCACTGCCGAACGCATCGCCGCCAGATCGACAAGCAGCGGCACACCCGTAAAATCCTGTAAAATAACACGTGCAACGACAAATGGAATCTCTTCACTGCGCTCTTCGTTTGCTTGCCAGGCAGCCAAAGCCCGCACATTCGCCTCGCTTACCTTCTTGCCGCCGTCGTAATTACGCAAAACGGATTCGAGCACGATCCGTATCGATATCGGGAGCCGCGAAATATTCCCGAGTCCAGCCTTCTCAAGCTGCAGAAGCGAATAAAAACCATATTCCGCCCCGTCACCGCCGCGAAATGTCTGCCGTGTTTCAAATAGATTGTGTGCCATAGTGGTGTGATTAAGCGTCGAGCCTAACGCCTATTATAAGAGGCTCTCGCCCAAAATCAAAGAAGAGCCTCGATCGCCGCCTTTATGTTAGGTTCCTATGGTTTGCAGTTCGCGATTGGCGCGAGCAAAGATCCGGATAGCGGAGCGAAGTAGAAGTAATACGAGAGCGAGGGCGATGACAATGTCGGGCCAGCCTGAGCCTGTTAACCAGACGGCACCGGCCGCGATGAAGACTGAGATATTCGAGGCGATATCGTTTCGCGAGCATTCCCACACCGAGCTCATATTCACATCGTCGGTCTTGTGTCGTGTGAGGAGAAACAGGCAGATCGAGTTCCCGACGAGTGCCAGCAAACTGACCACGCCCATTATTTCGAATATCGGAACCGTCGGGACGATAAATCTGTATATCACCTGGCCTAATACGACCAATGCGGCAAGCAAGATCAGTCCGCCCTTGAAGAAAGCGATCTGTGCCTTGGCTCTCGTCGCCTGATAAACTACGTAAAGGCTGAGCGCATAGGTCATTGCATCGCCAAGATTATCCAGCGAATCCGACAACAGTGCGCTTGAACCCGCATAGACACCCGCACCGATCCCCGCGACGAACATCGCAACGTTTATCCCCAGCACGATCTTCAGCGTCGAACTCTGCTTTTCCCGCAAAGCCTCTATCGCACAATCATCTTCACAACAAGCCATAACTGCACACTTAGACTAGACGAATAACAAATCGTAATCAATGACTTCTGACTTAACCTGAAAAGCGTATGACGATGGTTATTTGGATATAAAGAACTTTGTACACCCCAAGTTTTAAGTCGGAGACAGGTCTGAAAAAAATGCGGTAGATAATTGCTAAGAATTAATAATCTAGGATATCCTTTACGGGAGTCGAAGCGTCGTCGGCACCGTAGTTTGCTTCGGAAACTGAATTTAAAGTTGGTTGCACGTTGGTTGCAGCGTTCCTAATCAAGGCTATTCAGATTGAAACTGGTAAAGCCCGTAAGTTGTTGATTCTAAGATGTTTTGAGCAGTTTTAACAAGTTATACAAACCTACCCAAATCGCTTGGGGTGCGAAAGGTCACGAAGGGAGAATCCAATGCTAACGTTCTTTCGGTGGTTTATCTCCTCCGGCGAAGGAGTTGTTGTCAATGTCAAGTAGCTGCTTAGCTTGGA
>JBBRUA010000202.1:0-5784 GCA_038248245.1 Pyrinomonadales bacterium
GAGGACGAACTTACCTGACAGATCACCCCAACCATTCAACCGCGCGAGTGAACCGAATGTCTCGTACGTGCCCTGAAGAATGCCTTGAGTACCAATATAGATCCACGAACCCGCCGTCATCTGTCCGTACATCATTAGCCCGTCGCGTTCGTATTGGTCGAATTGCTCCTGCGTCGCCCAGTGCGGAACGATATTAGAATTAGCGATCAAGACGCGCGGAGCATCGGTGTGCGATTTGAAGATACCGACTGGTTTGCCGGATTGAACCAGCAGCGTCTCGTCTTCGTTCAGGTCTCGCAGTGACCGCAATATCGCATCATATGATTCCCAATTCCTCGCCGCCTTGCCTCGTCCGCCGTAAACGATCAGATTGTCGGGATCGAATGCGACATCGGGGTCGAGATTGTTCTGGATCATTCGATAAGCGGCCTCGATGAGCCAGTTTTTGCAGCTAAGTTCGGTGCCGGTCGGGGCATGTATCTCTCGTTTCATAGGGTTGTAACTATTTGGTTATATACTATAATAACGTCATTTCCGGTTAAAGAAAATTTGAAAGTACTCAAGCACATGACTGAGAATCCGAAAGAAATTCGATGCAGAACGCTGATCTAATTATTCACAACGCGGGTCAACTCGTTACCTGTGCTTCGGGCGGAAAGCCGAAGCGGGGTGATGCGATGCTTGATGTCGGGATAATTGCCGACGGAGCTGCTGCCGTGCTCGATGGAAGGATCGCGGCGGTCGGTACGTCGGCGAACATTCTTCGCGAATATCAGAGCGATAACGTGATCGACGCTGAAGGATGCGTCGTGAGTCCGGGGTTTGTTGATCCGCATACGCACATTGTTTACGCGGGTGATCGGCTTGACGAGTTCGAGTTAAAGATAAAGGGTGCGGATTATCTTGAGATCCTTTTGAGCGGCGGCGGGATCATCTCGACGGTCGAGCAGACCCGCAAAGCCTCAGTCGAGAGCCTCGTCGCTCAGGCATCTGCTCGCTTAGACAAAATGCTTGCCTGCGGGACGACGACGGTTGAGATCAAGACCGGCTACGGACTCGACACGGAGAGCGAGCTAAAGATGCTGAATGTCATAGCAGAGCTTGAAAGTTCGCACGTGATCGACATCGTTCCGACGTTTCTTGCCGCCCACGCGGTGCCGCCCGAGCATAAATCGAACCCGAACGTTTACGTCAACGAGATATGCGACACGCTGATGTCGCTTGCCTGGAAGTGGTTCGTCGGATCTCGTTTCTATGGCAAAACTCCTTTCTTTTGTGACGTCTTTTGCGAGAACGGGGCGTTCACGCTCGATCAATCTCGAAAGATACTCGAGACCGCACGCAGTCTTGGCTTCAAATTGAAGGCACACGTCGATCAGTTCACAAACCTTGGCGGATCGCGGCTCGCGATTGAGATGGGAGCCGTCTCGATTGATCATCTCGACGCGATCTCGGACGAAGAGATCGAGTTGCTTGCGAAGAGTTCGACGATCGGAATGGTCATTCCGACGGAAAACTTCAATGCGGGCAAGACACAGTTCGCGAACGCTCGAAAGCTCATCGATTCGGGCTGTGCCGTCGCCTTATCGACCGACTACAATCCCGGTTCGGCCCCGTGCCCTTCGCAGCCAATGGCGATGGCAATCGCTTGTCGCTACCAAAAACTCTTACCGGCCGAGGCCTTGAACGCAGCGACGATCAACGCCGCCTTTGCGGTCGGGTCAGATAAGACGGGGTCGATCGAAGTAGGGAAGTCGGCTGACATGTTGCTCTTGAATTCAAAAGATTACAGGGAGATTGCTGGCGAATTCGGCGGCAATCTGGTAAAAGATGTGATAAAAGCTGGGAAATTGGTGCGATCTAACACAAAATAGGAGCTTGTGGGAGCTCCGGAAGCTTTTGCGGGAGCCATGGATCGCTTTGTGGGAGCTCCCACAGACTTTGCCGGAGCCATAGATCGCTTTGCGGGAGCCATGGATCGCTTTGCGGGTGCCATGGATCGCTTTGCTGAAGCGTCAGATCGCTTTGCCGGAGCTACGGATCGCTTTGCTGAAGCGTCAAATCGCTTATCCAAAGTGTTGGATCACTCATTGCTAGCCGACGCAGGCTTATCGTCGGAAGCCGCAAGGGTTGCGGTTTGGTGTGAAAAGGCTTTTATGATAGAAGATTCGGTGAACAGTCAAAGATATGACGTAAAGTTTTAATAAATGATCGATAAAATAGTAATAGATGGCGAGAATTTGACGTTCGAGGACGTGTTGGCGGTGGCGAATGGCGTTGCGGGCGAGCCGCGTGTCGTGTTGTCGGAGGCGGCAAAGGCATTGGTCAACAGCTCGGCGGCGGCGGTGCAGACTTTGCTCGATCGCGGCGAGGTCGCTTACGGCATCACGACGGGTTTCGGGGCATTCAAGGACAAATTGATCAGCCGCGAGGACGTGGAACTCTTACAGCGGAACATCGTCGTCAGTCACGCCGTCGGCGTCGGGAATTCGTTCGACACGGCAACGGTACGGGCGATCATGTTGATCCGTGCCAACACGCTGGCACGCGGCTTTTCCGGCATAAAACTCGCGACGCTCGAGATGATCCTCGAGTTCCTCAATCGCGGTGTCCATCCCGTCATCCCCGAAAAGGGCAGCCTCGGGGCAAGTGGCGATCTCGCCCCGCTCGCACACTTTGCGTGCGTGCTGATAGGCGAAGGCGAATCGGAATTTGAGGGCGAGGTTATGCGTGGAGCCGAAGCACTTCGACGCTCCGGCTTAACGCCGATCACTCTCGCCGCCAAAGAAGGCCTCGCATTGACCAACGGAACGACCGTTATGACTGCGGTCGGCCTGCTTGAGACGGCGAAGGCGATCCGTCTCGCGAAGGTCGCCGACGTCGCGGGCAGCCTCAGCCTCGAAGCCTTGAACGGCACGCTCTCCGCCTTTGACGAACGCATCCACGCCTTACGGCCGCATCCGCGTCAGATCGAATGTGCGAGAAATCTGAGGGAGATACTTGCGGAAAGCGGATTCGTGAGGGACTTCGACGCGTCGAACGTGCAGGATGCGTACACGCTTCGATGCATGCCGCAGGTGCACGGAGCCTGCCGCGATGCCATCGCCTACGCCGAATGGTTGCTCAAGCTGGAACTCAACTCGGTGACCGACAATCCGTTGATATTCTTGTCAGTACCACCTGCGTCAGCGGGTGGTGAGGCTACTTTGGTCGACGACGCCACTCCGCCCGCTCACGCAGGCGGTACGGACATCGACGATCCGGTGATATTTTTGTCAGTACCACCTGCGTCAGCGGGTGATGCGGCTACTTCGGTCGACGACGCCACTCCGCCCGCTCACGCAGGCGGTACGGACATTGAGGTTATCAGCGGCGGGAACTTCCATGGCGAACCGCTCGCCCTCGCATTCGATTACCTCGCGATCGCTTTGAGCGAACTCGGCAACATCTCCGAACGCCGCATCATGCGTCTGACCGACGAAGCCTCGAACGCCCACATTCTGCCGCCGTTCCTCACGGAGCACGGCGGGATCAACTCGGGGTTCATGATCGTACAGTACACCGCCGCCGCTTTGTGCACGGAGAACAAGATCCTCGCCCATCCCGCGAGCGTGGATACGATACCGAGCTCGGCCAATGTCGAGGACCACGACTCGATGGGCGCGACCGCCGCCCTCAAGCTGAGACAAGTAGCGGACAACCTCGAACACATCCTTTCCCTCGAATTATTCTGCGCGGCTCAAGGCGTTGATTTTAGAAAGAAACAGGTCGGTGCCGACAAACAACTCGGCAAAGGAACACGCGGTATCTATGCGGCGATCCGCGATAAGATACCCTTTATCGAACGCGACGAATACATGAAGGATCACATGAACGCCGCGCACGCCATCGTCGCGGAGTTTGAAGAAGATAAATATTGAGGCAATATGAAACGAGAAAGATTGATCGCATTAACCGTAACCGTCGCCTTCGGAGCGAGCTGCTGGTCGATGGGAGCCAGCACCTCCAGTTCAAAACCGGCCGAGGACGCGAACGTCATCGTCTCCGCAACGCCAAAGCCGAAGTCGTCCGCGACTCCGGTCAGCAATTCAAAGATGCCTGAGACCTCTTCGAACAAATCATACATGCAAAACCTCGCCTCGGACTTTGCCCAGCCGACCGATGACGCGGGGAAACTCTTACTGCGGGAATACGGCTCGGTCTTCGTCGCGAGGGGCGGCGTCAATCCGCCGAAGAAGGTTGTTTTCAAGGACGAAGCCGACGTCCGAGCGTTTCAGTCGGGATTACAACAGTCCAGCGAATCGATCGGCGGAATGAACGTCACGCTCCAAACGCCTGCACTGACCGCACTAAAAGCCGCGATCGCCGAGGCACGCAAGTCGAATCTCACCATCGGGCCACGGGGAGCCGACTCATCGCGTCGCGGTTACGACCAAACGGTAACGCTATGGGCGAGCCGCGTGAATCCCGGCTTCGTCAACTGGGTCGCGAAAGGCCGCGTCACCCAAGCGGAAGCTAATCGCATCAAAAAGCTGTCACCATTCGAACAAGTTCCCGAGATCCTGAAACTTGAGCAGCAGGGAATTTACTTCGCCAAAGACTTGTCGAAGTCGATCATTTACTCCGTCGCACCTCCGGGAACGTCACAGCATATTTCGATGCTCGCCCTCGATGTGAAGGAATTCGACAACGCCCGCGTCCGTGCGATCCTCGCAAACAACGGCTGGTTCCAAACCGTCGCGTCCGATCTGCCGCATTTTACGTATCTTGGTGTGAAGGAAGGCGAATTGCCCGACTTGGGACTAAAGAAAGTCGTGAGCGGAGGCCGGGACTTCTGGGTTCCTGATATCTAGGCTAATTTGGTGAGTAGAAAGAAATGGTACACCCGGCAAGATTCGAACTTGCGACCCTCTGATTCGAAGTCAGATACTCTATCCAGCTGAGCTACGGGTGCGTGACCAATCTAGAGTTTAGATTGAGCGTCGTTGATTTGCAAACAAGCGAATAAATTACGATTTTTGCAGGCTTCGCACGTATTTGATCAAAGCCTTTATTTCCGCATCGGACAACTTAGTTTTGAAGGCCGGCATTCCGTCCTCCGGGAAGCCCTCGGCAATGTATTGATAAAACTTTTCGTCCGGTTTCGCCGCCATCTTCGCGGTTGTGATATCGTCGGGATTAATTGTCCGGCCCTCGACCGTTACCTTTCCGCCTTTTCCGCTCTCTTTATGGCAAACGGCACAATTAACTGAATATAGATCTTTCGCGACAGCCATTTCATCCGGCTGAGCTGTTGGAGCCGCAACTGGTGTGGATGCCGACGGCTTGTTTACATTAGCGGTCGTATTTGAAACATTCGGCGTCGCGCTTTGCCCGCAGGCGATAGCAAACAAAGCGGCAGCGAAAACAATTGCAAAAACCTTGAATTGGTTCATCTTAAACTCCATCTAAAATTCCTTAGAAAACTACCGAAGTGTAACGCACGACGGATCTGAATGCAAAGCCCTTGGGGGCCGCTGAAATCTGGCGTGGTGTATTTATCGGCCTATTTTTCAACAAACACTTCAGGCCTGCAAAACGCGTTTAAGGCGTGCCGAACTGATTTAATAGGCGGCATAAATAAGGGACTTTATTGATGACTCGCTGATTCGGCGCGCCACACATTAACGAGGGAATTGCTCGCACCGCAACCGAGGCCGAACTTCGTCTTCACCCATGATGAATAAGAGCAATAGCGACCACAATAACTTGCCGTCCAGTGCAAAATAATCTATCGTTTCCACA
>JBBRUA010000203.1:0-5750 GCA_038248245.1 Pyrinomonadales bacterium
CCGGATACGCAAGCTCGAAGCGGTCGTGAACGAAGCGAAAATATCAGCCGAAAAAAGCGAACAGGCGTCCGCCGAAGCTGAAAAAAAGGCTTCGGAATACCGGGCGAAAATCGAATATCTGGAACGGCAGATCGCCGGAGTACAAACGATCGCGAGGAAACAAGATGAAAAACTGGAAAAGCAAAATACTAATACCCGCAATGCTCGTGCTGATGTCGAGCGTGCTAAGCGGACAGGCACCATCGACACCGGAGCGGGCGAGCTCTGCACAAAACTCGCCGAACTTGACCACCCGTGCTAAGCCTGACATTTTGGCCGCGTGTGCGGCGGCCGCGGAAGAGCTTTCGAAAACGCGCGTGCTTGTTTCCGAACTCGAATCGGAGAATCAACTTCTCAATAGTCGATTACAAACCGAAAAACAGGCAACGGTGCTGCTCGGCGAACTGAACGAAACGCGAAAGAGCGAGAACGCCGCATTGCGAACGGCGATCGATTCGAAAAACGAGACGATCGCGGCGAAGGATTCGGTCATCGCTGCACAGGAAAAACTTGTCGAGTCGCTGAGGCGGAAAAAGGCTTCACCGTGGAAACGTGTCGGCGATGTGCTGATCGGTGCGGCTGCGGTTTTCATTTTGCGGTAATGGCGGCCGCGAAGACGAGGAGTGGGAAATACCAGTCGAAGTCGGCATTTCAAAGATGGTTAAAGGCGACGACTTCGGGATTGAAATGGAACTGGCGACATCAGCGGTTGTTGTACGAAAAGCTGCACCTGATCACGACGGGTAAATGCAGGCGTCTGATGATATTTATGCCGCCGCGTCACGCGAAAAGCGAGACGGTGACGATCCGCTATCTGGCGTGGCGGCTCGAATGCGATCCGACGTTGAACATCATTTTGGGCAGTTACAACCAAAAGCTGGCGAACCGATTTTCACGACGGATCAGGCGGATCGTCGAGGAACGCGTAACGCTTGCCAAGGACCACAAAGCGGTCGACGAGTGGGAAACGACAGCCGGCGGAGGCGTCAGAGCGGTCGGTGTCGGTGCCGGAATTACTGGCTTTGGCGGCAGTTTGATCGTGATCGACGATCCGGTCAAGAACCGTGCCGAGGCTGAAAGCCTTACCCGACGAGACAACGCGTGGGAGTGGTTCAACGACGACATTCTGACACGTCTCGAACCGAGATCGGCCGTCATCGTGATCCAGACACGCTGGCACGAAGACGACCTTTCGGGACGGATCATCGAACGGTTAAAAAAAGACGGGGAGGCGTGGGAGATCGTCAGTTTGCCGGCACTGGCCGAGGCCGACGATCAACTCGGACGTGCGGAAGGCGAAGCCTTGTGGCCGCAGCGATTCGATGAAAAATATCTCGACGATATGCGGCGGCAATTGGGGACGTACTCTTTCTCGGCTCTGTACCAGCAGAAGCCCGTGCCGAAGGACGGCGGAACTTTTAAGCGGCGTTGGTTCGACGGGAAGATCATCGACCGGGCACCAGCCGGGCTGCGTTGGTGCCGCGGATACGACCTCGCGGTCTCGACCAAAACGTCGGCGGACTACACGGCAAGCTTTCGGTGTGCGCAGGACAGGGCCGGAACTTTGTATATCGCGGACGGCTTTCGGCAGCGGATCGAATTCCCGGAACAGCGGAAATACATTGTCGAGCGGATCAAAACGGAAACGGATACTTCGCATGGGATCGAGGCGGCTTTGCACGGTTTGGCGTTTGTTCAGGAATTGAGACGTGACCGGCAGCTTGTAAACAGGGCGTTTCAAGCGGTGAAGGTCGATAACGACAAATTTACGCGGGCATTGGGGTGGGCAAACAGGGCCGAAGAGGGAAAGGTGTACTTGGTTCGGGGTGCGTGGATCGACGAATTCCTTGATGAGGTTTGCGTCTTTCCGGGCGGTGCCCACGACGATCAGGTAGATGCGGTGAGTCTGGCGGTGCAAATGATGCCGAAGGATAAAAAAGGACTGTTTACTTTTTAGTTGAGCATAAAAGGGGAGATATGAACGAACACATTGACGAAGCAATAGATGGCTTTCGCAGCCGGTCAGCCGGATATGCGAAAAACGAGAGATATTACAGCGGAAACCACGATCTGGCTTTTGCAACGGACAAGTTTAAGAACGCATTTGGCTCGCTGTTCAGGGAATTCGCATTAAATCTCTGTCCGGCGATCTGCGATACGGTTCGGGATAAGCTGCGGGTGACAAGCTTTTCAGTTGACACGCCCGTCGCTCACGCGGCGGAGGTGCGGATTGAGGCGATGCGTATCTGGAGTGCGAACCGGATGCGAATTCGCTCGGGCGAGATCCACAAAGAGGCACTCAAATGCGGCGACGCATATATGATCGTTTGGCCGGATCAGGACGGCCACGCAATGCTATATCCGAACCGTGCCGCGAACTGCATTGTAACCTACGACGACGAAATCCCGGGCCGCATAATCCGGGCGGCGAAGCACTGGCGGGGCAGCGATAAGCGAATGCGGCTCAATCTCTTTTACAGCGACCGGATCGAGAAATACATTTCGAAGGAAGTCGTCGAGGGAACGATTCCGCCGGCGACGGAATTCGTGCCGCTGGTAGAACCGCACTCGTCAGCGGCTGGTGCGGACAGCGTCGTCGAAAACCCATACGGTGTCGTTCCGGTTTTTCACTTCGCGAATAACGCAGACATCGGGGCATTCGGCCGGTCAGAACTTGAGGCGGCGGTGCCGATACAGGATGGTTTGAATAAATCGATGCTGGATATGCTGGTCGCGATGGAGTTCTCGGCGTACCGCCAGCGTTGGGCGGCGGGCATCGAGGTGCAGTTCGACGCGGCCGGAAAGGCCGTTGCGCCTTACACGGCCGGGGTCGATGCTCTCTGGATCACGCAGAATCCGGAGGCAAAATTCGGTGATTTCGCTACGGCTGATCTCGAACAATTCCTGAAGGTGAAGGATAGTTTTCGCGGTGACATCGCGTCCGTCACGGGAACGCCGCTGCACTATTTTATGCAGAACTCGACCCGTTCGCTGGCGAGCGGCGAAGCGTTGAAAAAGGCCGAGTCGCGTTTCCTCGCCAAGATCCGCGATCGGCAGGAGGCATTCGGACAGGTCTGGGCGGACGTGATTGAGTTCGCGCTCAAAGTCGAGGGCTGGTCGCCGCTTGCACGCCTGATCACCCAATGGGAAGACCCCGCACCGATGTCCGATAAAGAATTTCTCGAGAATATTCTAATCAAAAAACAGATCGGACTGCCCATCGATCAAGCCCTGATCGAGGTCGGATATGGCAAAGCAGATGTGAAAGGAATGGTCGGTTGTTAGCAGTAAGCGGTAAGCAGTAGGCGGAAGGCGGAGAGGAGTGAGCAGCGGTGATTGCGGCGTTGAGAAAGGCTCCGAGGAAATAGATCACGATCACGGTGGTTCTGGCGGAACCCGGAGCGTCGAGGACGGGCGGGACGAGAACGTAGGTGAGGAAGCTCCACGGAAATGGCGTGACCAATAATGCAGTCTCGACTCGCTGATAGTCGATAAACCCGACCGCAAATTAGCAGCACACGAGTAGGCCGCATAAGACGAGAAAATACAACGAAGCGATTACAAATCCAACTTTTGTCCGCATGGTTAGCGAATTAAACGATCAAAGCCCCCGGCAAAAAGCAGGAGGCATTTAATAAAACTACGAGCAGACAAACTGGGACCGTCTCAAAAACTACGTCACCGGACGTAAACGCGATTACGGTGTCAGGTAATGGAAATCGGCCTCTGATTGGGCATTGATCGCTTTATTAATTTGGCTCCATGTGAGCCAGAAACTGGATCCGCCTGCCATCGGCATCGGGTCGTGGACGTAGACCCCGCCGCTGGCTCCGTTGCGGGTGCCGGCGATGACGATGACGTGGCCGTAATTATTGCCGCCCCAGTTTTTATGGACGCTCGTCCAGATCGGGCCAAACGCGCTGAGGATGTACCAGAGACAGTCGTTTTCCATGATGCAGCTGGTGGAATCCCAACTTGACATATTGAGTGTCCTCGCCAGAAGCGCGGCATTGGTCGAGTCCCAGGTGGAATTACGCTCGTACATTAATCGCGTCATTTCGACCGATGCAGGATCTTTCATCGAGCCTCCGTTTGCCGTTGAGTACGCATACAGCATCTTCGACGAAGCGTACCAACAAGATTTACTTTTCTTCTGACCGACAAGCGGGACGCCCTGAACCTTAAAAGTTGCCATTTATTTATGCTCCAGAAATCGAATATTTATCAATACCCGCGGCCGCCATAACAATCGGCGAACCGCTCTCCTTCAGACTGATGACGATAATAATGACCCTTTTTGCAGTAAATGTTCAAGCGGCAATTCAATTCGATAAAAACTATGAAAAAAGAAACTGAAAATACAACACAAGAAACACCGCCGGACGGCGAGGCGATGTCGGGTGCCGAGGCGGTTCAAGAGCTGGAGGCGGAGAATGCGGAGCTTAAAACGGCGATCCGATTGTCGGCGGCGAAGGAAATGATGGTGTCGTCACTGGCCAAGGCCGGGGCGAGATCGCCGGCGTTGATGTTCGATGCGGCGAAGGGCGAACTGCAGTTCGCGGAGGACGGTTCGGTCGCGAATTCGGCGGCTCTGGTAGGAAATCTCAAGGCGAGGTTTCCCGAGCAGTTCGGCGCTGAGCGGCCGAACACGTCGATCGACGCCGGGGCGGGACGCATCAACAGTCCTTCGCTGACCAAAGAAGCTCTCGCGGCAATGAAGCCATCCGAGATCGCAAAGCTCGACTGGGCGGACGTGCGGAATGTTCTTTCGTCGTGATCGGTTCACTCATCATTTTTCGGCCTAGTTCGCAAGATCTATCGGCAGACGTGCGTAGCCCAAGCCGAATTCACCATTAACCATTTATAGGAGGAATATGTCATTAGAATTTATACCAACAGTGTGGGCGGCGAGATTGCTTGTCGCTTTGAACGAGGCTCTCGTATATGGACAAACGAATGTGTCCAATCGAGATTACGAAGGCGAGGTCCGCGAGGCGGGAAATACGGTCAAGATCGCATCGATCGGCGACGTTTCGATCGGCGATTATATCAAGGACTCGGATATCAACGAGCCGCAGGCGCTCACGGACGAGGATCAGACCTTGCTGATCAACCAGCAGAAGTATTTTAACTTCTACGTCGATAGTGTCGATCGGGCGCAGCAGAACGTGAATGTCATGGACGAAGCGATGCGGCGTTCGGCGTGGGCGCTTCGCGAAAAGGCTGATACCTACATCGCCGGCCTGATGGCGGCGGACGTGTCGGCCGACAATCTGATCGGGACAAACGCGGTGCCGAAGGTGCCGACGAAAACCGATGCCTACGAATACCTCGTCGATCTCGGCGTCTTGCTCGACGAAGCAAATACGCCGATAGACGGTCGATTCGTGGTGATTCCCGCTTGGTTTCACGGCCTGCTTCTCAAGGATGACCGTTTTGTGAAGGCAGGTTCGCGGCGTTCGGATTCGAGACTCGCAAACGGCGAGGTCGGCGAGGCGGCCGGATTTTCGATTCTCAAATCAAACTTCGTCCCGAACACGAGCGGCACAAAATACCGCATCATGGCCGGCCACTCGATCGCGACTTCGTACGTCGAGCAGATCGTCGATCTGCAAACGTACAATCCCGAGAAACGCTTTGGCGACGCAGTGAAAGGCCTTCATGTTTACGGAGCCAAGGTCGTCAGACCCGAGAATCTGGCGTGTTTGATA
>JBBRUA010000204.1:0-5745 GCA_038248245.1 Pyrinomonadales bacterium
GATCAATACCGCCTTTATGTACGGGTCATTAAATTTTTCGAACGCAAGGCCCGGATCTTTGGCGATCGGAATTGTGATGATCGCAATAACCGTCAATGCGAGGATCGCCTTCACCTCAGTCGAGAACATCGTCAGGTTTCCTTCGGTCGCTAGCTGGGCGGGAACATAGATAGCGATCGTGACGAGAGCGAAATAGAACGCCGTCGCCGACAGGAAGCCGAGTCCGGGAATAAGCTCGTACGGCCGAAAAAGCACCAGGATCGAAAAAAGATAGAGTCCGATATACGTAAAAAAATGTCCGTTCCTGACGAGCCATCGGTCATCGCTGAGCAACTCTTTATCCTTTCGAGCTTTTTTTTCCTTTCGGGTCGATGATGGCTCAGTCGTTTCAGAGACGTGATTATGATTGATCGCGGGCGCAGGAATTTGTTCCCCTGAACGATCAGCGGATGACGGAGCTTCAAAAGTGGGGACGTTCTGCCTCGGGCGCAAATTATTTACTTCGGATGGTGGAACCGGTACGTTTCCGGGCCGTTGCGGACTCGGTCTGGTGGGCGCGATATCACCAGTCGGCGGTTCGGAGGGCTTTTTTACGGATGACGAAATTGATTCGTAATCCTCGCTTTTTGGTCGTTTGGATGACATTTGCGGCTGCCCGGATGTGGCGTTGGAGTTCTCTCTACGCCGCTGCTCCATCGTTTTCAACCGTTATCATATCACGCACTTTTCGCTTCAGAGCTTTTTCGAAATGCCGAGCCTCATTGACGCCGGTGAAGGAAAGTTGCTGCAGATTGGCTTCGATGCGTTTGCGGTAGTCGGAGACCAGTGAGTCTGAAACGCCTAGCATCTCCGCGACCTCAAGTTGGTTGCCGCTGTCGGATACGAGATAGCAGTGCCACAGGACGTTTATCATGCGGTCATACTGCTTTTCTTTACTGCGGACTGACCTGTGTAGAGTGACAAGAAAACCATCGACCATTCCGGCGGCTTCTAGTTCGGCTTCGTTGCGGAGAAGGTCTTCCTCAGGAGTTTCGCGAATATCTTTGAATTCGAACTGCATTCGGTCGTCGTCATCTTCGTTTCCACCGCTTCCAACCGGCACGAGATGAATGTCCATGATAGGCAAACGCGACATCACGAACGAACGAAGCGATCTCACATCTACCGGCGAATCGATCGCCTTAAAGACACGAATGATCAGTTTCTCGAGTTCAGGGTTACTGATAACGATCTGAGAGTCGCCGGTGCAGCCGACCATTCGGGTATCGCGTCTCTGGAAGGACACGGCCTTTACGCGTTCATCCATTTCCTGCACATCCTTGCGCATCTTCTGCACCTTCCAGTCCGCCAGGCCGTAAAGACGATCGGCAAGACGGCGGTGGGCCTCAGGATTTCCTATATTGTCAAAGCGTTTGAAGACGGCGCTTGTCTGAATAAGTGTCGAGATTCGCCGTGCGAGTCGGTATGATTCCGGGTATCGCTTACGCAGTTCGGCCGTAAGCATGTTCGTAAGCTCGATCTGGCTGATCTCGGCCTCGATCTCCGTGTCCGACATCTCCGTGTCGATGTAATGCTGAAACCGTTCTTTACTTAACAAGGCAACAAACAGTTCCTGCGTCATATCTGTGTACGCATTATGTTTGCCTTCCTCGACGAGAAAACCGGCCCGTTTCGATGCACGCACGAGCGGGTGCGAGGAAACTATCCGGTGCAACTCCGTCCATATCTGGTTAACGTCGGACGTTTTGAGGCTGTCGTTCCATTTCCCAACCTTAATATGTCGGTGTGTCGCAATACGCGGCGTCCGTTCCTGTGTTTTCACTTGATTCATAAATCAGCCTTGTTAAATAGTGATAATCTTTGCATCCGAACACGGTCGAAAATGGCGGTGCGATGGGATCATTTTGCGAACGCGGGCAAATAGATCTCGCTTTCGATGCACAAATATGACATCGGGATGCGAACGCAATTTCGAACAGCGGAAGGAAGTTTTTGTAGAAAGAATTGGCGAGATCAAACTACCGAGCTTAGTCATTGATCCGGGTTGTCGGCTCGTGAGATTAAATGACTCTCACCACCTACATTTAAGATATTAGCAGTTATCTTGGATTTGGGCAACAAGTTTTTACACAGTTGTATATCTTTTATACACTAGCCGTAAATGTTGCGTTTGCTAGGCTTACCGATGAAAAGCTTACTTTTAAGTCGTTTTACAATTCAGTAAAGGGATTTTTCTCTCATAACTTATGGAAGGAAACGGCCATTATAGATTTACTTTGGTTGTAACAACAGAAAAGCTTTGGGTTAGCGTGGGGCTAGCTGGGCTTAAAACGTCTCGGTGGGTTTGCGTCTCTTTTATGTTCACGTCAAAAACGGCAAATTTCTGTAAGAACGAAGACTGCCCTTCGTCTCAAGAGCTACTCGATTTTCAAATAGGGGACCTTGATCGCGAACGCGGTGTCGATGTTCGCATCCATATGGCGTCATGTGAATTCTGCTCGGCTGAGGTCGAATTCTACGCTATCTATCCGCAGGCAAACGAAGACATTTTTGTTGAACCCGCTAAGATCCCTGCACCGCTTTTCGAGCTTGCCGAGGCGTTGCTTAAAAACCGGGACTCCGATCACAATTCGCTGAATATGCTTTTACGTGGGACAGAAGGATTGGTTAATAGGTAATTAACTTCCGCAGATCTCATCGATCGCTTCCGAGTATTTCTCATCAATGACGTTCCGCTTTATTTTTAGGGTGGGCGTCATTTCACCTTTATCGATGGAAAATTCGCGCGGAAGCAGATAGACACGCTTGACGCGCTCATAATCACTGAGTTCGCGGGTAAGTTCGACGGCGTCACGCTGGACTCGTTTGATAAATTGCGGGTCTTCGCAAAGCTCTTCGCGGCTGCCGTTCACGGGATGTCCGGCCTCCTTCATCTCTTCTTTAAGTGCGTCCCAATCCGGCACGATCAATGCCCCGACCTGTTTACGACCCGAACCAACCACCACCGGTTGCGAGATGAGCGGGCTCTGCTTTAGCAAACTCTCAACCTGTAATGGTGCGACGTATTTGCCGTTCGATAACTTGAAGAGATCCTTGATCCGGTCGGTTATAAAAAAATGACCGTCGTTGTCCTGGTAGCCGATATCGCCCGTATGATAGAACCCGTCAGCATCGATGACCTTGGCGGTTTCCTCCGGATCGTTGTAATAGCCGAGCATCACGTTCTTACCGCGGACGAGCACCTCGCCGTCTTTTTCCGCGATCTTCATTTCGATGCCTTCGAAAGGCGTACCGATCGAGCCGACCTTATTGTCGTCCGGCCGATTGGCACAAGTTACGCACGCCTCGGTCATTCCATAGCCCTGCAGGATCGGGATGCCTGCCGCCCAGAATGCGTAGGATAACTTCTTAGAAAGCGGTGCACCACCGGAAACAAAGAACCGAAGACTGCCGCCGACACCGTCACGCCATTTGGAGAAGACCAAACGATTGGCTAAAACGTGTTTGGCAGAGAGAATCGCTGAAATGGAAGCGTGCTTATCTTTAGCGTCCCAGTAATCCTGACCGACGACGAGCGCCCATTCAAAAAGCCTCGTTTTCCATCCGCCAGCGGCTTTACCTTTCTTAACGATCTTATGGTAAACCTGCTCGAACAAACGCGGGACCGCCGTCATAATGGTCGGTTTGACCTCTTGCAGGTGCGATGCGATCTGATCGAATGCCGCACAGTAGTGAATGGAAACGCCGTTAGAACAGAGCACGTAGAAAACGGTTCGTTCAAAAATGTGCGAGAGCGGAAGAACAGCAAGGCTGCGGTCGGTCGATTTGATCGGCAACCCTTTCGAAACCCCGACTACGCTCGATACGAAATTCTCATGCGTGAGCATCACGCCTTTTGGCTCACCGGTCGTGCCGGACGTGTAGATGATCGTCGCGAGATCGCCGGTTTCAATAGCCGCGAGCGAGTTCTCAAAAATGTCGGCGTCGATCTTGCGGTACGCATCACCTTCGGCTTCGACATCGCTCAGCATTATCGCACGGCTGTTACCTTCGGGCAGACTGTCGGCGTCAAAGAAGATTAGCCTTTCGAGGCGTTCGACGCTTTGGATCGCATTTTCGGCGTGCTTCCAGAGCTTTTTGCCCGAGATGAATAGCATTTTGGCGCCGGAATTTTCTAAGATAAACCGGATCTGCTCAACCGCTTGCGTCGTGTAAATTGGAACGTTGACGGCACGCAAACTCAGGATCGCGAGATCAACGAATGACCATTCAGGCCGATTCTCCGAGATAATTGCTACACGGTCACCGGCTTTGACGCCCATCGCGGCGAGACCAAGAGCAATGCGTTTTACACGCTCGATGACCTCATTACCGTTTAAATAGTTCCAGACGTCGTCTATCTTAAACGCGAGAGCGTCGCGTTTATTGTGCCGTCGAAACGACTCGAAGCAAAAGTGTGGTATCGTCTGCGGGAGTTTATCGAACCCTATGAGATTTTCAGCGATCATCGGAGCGTTTTCAGGCGATAATGGCAGTTTATACGGCAATCCGCGTGATTTAACATTTTGGCAAACTAAGGCGATTTAGTCCAATTGTGGCGTATCAACGTTTGACCCACTTAAGTTTAAAAGGAGGTCCGCAGGGTTTTTTCTCTTATATTACACCCGCACCATACCGGTCCGCCGCAGTCGCGGATCCAAACGAAGGTGGAGTGCAAATGATCGGGAATTTGGAATCTGTCGGATATTCGGCGACAAACGAACTACTTCTTGGGCAGCGTCATCGTTTTGCCTTCGGTGTCCATTTCCAGATGACGGGTCGTGTTGTCGGTGACACTGGGAGGGACAAGATCACCGGTTTTATATTTGGACTCGGGAGAAACCCACTGTGTCTGCTGCGGTGGCAACGCATTAAGTACTGGGGCATCGACCGGTTTGGGTAGGTCGACGGGCGAATAAACGGGCAGTCCTTTTTCCACCCGCCGCAGCTGGAAATATTGAGCTGCAGCCGAACCTATCGATCCAAACGCTGGGATCAAAAGCCAAAACCACCAGCCACGACCGGTATTCGAAAACGCCAACGCAATCGAGATGATCAGAAAGGCCACGCCGGTGGCAAACTTTGTGAACGCACCTTCCCAATGGATCGGCTTGCCTTTATGATTCACCAGTTTTTGCATCGGCTGATTCGAGATGGCACCAGAGACATTTCCGAGATCCGTCCCGCAACTACGGCAAAATTTACCGTTTTCTGGATTCTGTTGTCCGCATTTTGGGCAAAACATAGGTTTGTATAGTTCGGGGTTCACGATTAAATTAGGGTTTATCAAGGCTCCGTCAGATCTGACCTGGAACTCGAACCTTTTAACTCGGAACTCGACCGTTGTCTTCTCGCTTCAAAAAGTATTACGCCGGCGGCGACGGATACGTTCAGGGAATCTATTTTTCCATACATCGGAATTTTTACCAAGACATCGCAGTTTTCCGCGACGAGTCTGTGCAGTCCGCTGCCTTCGCCGCCAAGAAAAAGAGCGCTTGGCTGACGCCAGTCCCACTCATAGATATCCATTTCAGCATCTACGCTTGTGCCAACGACCCAGATATTTCTCGCTTTCAAATCATCGATCAGACGATTAAGGTTAGCGGTCTTGGCGACCTTTACGTATTCGATCGCCCCTGCCGACGATTTCGCGACGGTGTCGGTGAGTCCGACTGCTCGCCGTTCCGGTATTATTACGCCGTCAAC
>JBBRUA010000205.1:0-5736 GCA_038248245.1 Pyrinomonadales bacterium
GATGTCATCGCGTTCAGCTAGGTATAGATGTGACGGTTGTGCATCAATAAGTTCTGTTGGCGAACCTATATCTGCCACGACTAATTCACTGTTCAGGCTTGCAGTCTCGGGCAAAATATTACCCGGCTTAGGAGCGGTAAAAGTCACTGTCACGTCCGCCTGAAATGGCTCAGCCAAGCACTCGCCCGTATCGGCGTTTAGCCCTGTGGGAATGTCTACGGAAACACTCAGACGTTTTGGCGCATGCTCTTTTGTAAAATTTAAGTCGTGAACTATGTTGTAGAGCCATATATCAAGAGGTCGGGTCAGCCCGGTTCCATAAATTGCATCGACAATGACATCGGCATCTTGTCCGCTTTGCAGGTAGAAAGTCACCCACTCTTCCTTCGACCCAATCTCTCTAAGCTCCCCAAAATTACTGCTGTAAACATCGTCGTACTCGAAATTCTCACTACGAAGCACGCCGAAGTTGATAAGAGCGTCACCTTTCGTATCCTTGATCTTGCCGAACAAAAGGACGTCGATAAAAGCGCCTTGCATCGCCAATATCCTCGCCAACGCCGCTCCATCGCCGCCGTTGTTGCCTTTGCCGCAGAGAATTAGAATACTTTTGCCCTTGACCGAGCCACCGAGTTTTTCGGTGATGACGCGTGCGACGGCGTGGGCGGCGTTTTCCATCAATAGGAGCGACGGAATACCGTATCGCTCGGTGGTCAGGCGATCGACCTCTCGCATTTGTTCGGCTGTGAGAACCTTTTGCATTTGTTTAATTTAACACAGGCTCAAGTGGAGAAATAGTCGTTTTCACGCAAACAAAACGCTCACTTAATCAGTTTAAATAAAAAATGCCGCAACGATCGCGTTGCGGCTACAGGTTTGATTTCGAGGATTGTGAATAGACCTCAAGCCTGGTCACCGTGGTTCAAAAATATTTGCCACTGTGCTTGTACACGCTTTTCTTCCGTTCATGTAATAGAAAGTTGCATTCGGGCCGGCGTTCCACAAAAAGATCATTTTGTGCGGCCGGGCAGGAAATAATATTGAAGAATAATTAGGCCGGCAATACCAGCGGAGCAGAGAATTAGTTCGTAAGCCGCAACGTCAGGATTGACCATTTTTCGGGCGAGAACAAAAACAACTACCTCGACCACCGCACTCATTCGGCGAAACAATAGTAGCAACGCAAATTCAACCGTGATCGCGATCAATAGCAAATGCTCGATCAGACGAAGCAAGACGACATATTCGTTCTGCGGATCAGCCCAAAGGCTCGGAAAGTCGCGAATAACTGTGTCATACGTAGCGATCGCGCCGGCCGCTATCAATAAAACAGCCAGCACGGCGAGAAACAAGTGAATCACCTTGGCAAGAAAATTGCCCACGATGAGCTCAGCCTCAGACTCTTCGCCGGTCCCCGTCTCGTCGTCATCGGGTTCAGTCGCCATAACGTCTACTCTATCTAAAATTCCGCCGAACTCCAGCGAAAGTCTCCGCAGTCTCTGCGTCAGTAAATTATTAACGCTGAGTTCGACGCTAGAGTCTGCGGACCTCGCACGGCCTCTTACGCATTCTAATTTGGTGATCCCGGGTGGATTCGAACCACCGACCTTTCACTTAGGAGGCGAACGCTCTATCCAACTGAGCTACGGGACCAAATTTGTCAGAACCGCCTGCGGTAGCGGGTGGCGTGAACGCTGAATAATCAGGGCGAACGTTCCCATGTCTACGCAGCAGTTTCTGACAAACAACTGCCTACTTATCGTAATGAATCAACGACTTAACTTCGTAACCGTCGAATTTCTTACGGCCCTCAAGAAAATCGAGTTCGATGACGAAAAGCAACCCGGCAACGACGCCGCCTGCTTTTTCGACCAGATCGACGACGGCTTTCGCCGTACCGCCGGTTGCCAGCAGATCGTCAACGATCAAGATGCGGTGGCCTTTACCGACCGCGTCTTTGTGCATTTCAAGCGTATCCGTTCCGTATTCGAGATCGTACGAGACCGACACAGTCTTCGACGGCAATTTTTTAGGTTTGCGGACCGGGATAAAGCCCGTTCCGAGTTGGTACGCGAGCGGCGTTCCGAAAATAAAGCCTCGTGATTCAACTCCGATGATCGTATCGATCTGCATGCCGCGGCAAAGCTCGGTCAATGCGTCAATCGTGCCTTCTAATCCCTCGGGATCTAATAAGAGCGTCGTTATGTCGTAAAAATTAATGCCTTTTTTCGGAAAGTCAGGCACCTCGCGAATAAGTTTTTTCAAATCTTCCATTTTCTATCGTTCGATCCTAAATGCTGAATATAAACCGCTTGGCTCGATGACCAATTCCTCAATTTCTCCGACCTTAGAATTCGTCGGTCCCGCCGCCAGATCTAATCTAAAATCGTTCACCGCTGACTCGCGCCCCTCAATCAGTGCCTCGACCCGTCCGTCCTTAAGGTTCTTAACGTATCCCCGAATCTGATGTCGGGCCGCCGCTCGCTGGGCGAAAAACCGGTAACCAACGCCCTGCACCTCGCCGCTAATTATAAACTTTCGAGCTATGATCATCTTTCTACGAGTTCCACGTTTAATAAAACTCGGAACTCGAAGCTACCCAAGAGCGTCCAAACATTCCATCAGCGGTCGTTGTCTGCAGGTATAAATCGGCATACCCCGCAGCGTATATTTACTTGCGGCCGTCTGCCTCAGTTCCTCGGCCAGTGCAAGAAAATCTCTTGGCTCGTCCGTCTCGAATGAGATCAGGTATTCCTGATCGCTAAATCCAAAGGCGTGAGTCAAATGTATTCGGATGTTCGGAAAACGCTTTCCGACCATAAAATTCTCTTCGATCAAAGCGTCACGTTCATCAGTTGGCATCTCGATCCAGTCAGTATGTTTGGCACACGGATAAACGAAATGATATTTAGCCGCTCCGGCATGAACCCGCTTTCTGTCCTCGATCTCGTTGTCAACGAACATCATCCTTTTCGTAGTCGAAAGGTAATTGTCGGTCGTCTCCAGATAGCTGCCGAGATTCGTCCGATAGAGTTTTGCGGTCATCTCCTGAATCAAATCAAGTGAGGTACCGATACGCCAAAACATCAGATCGGCCTTCGAATCAAATCCTACCAGCGAATAACTGAACAGCATAAACTCGTCGCGAAAACGATCAAATACGCTCTGAAATTCGCTCTTAAATATACGCTTAGTATCGTTGTTCAATTTACGCCATTCCGGGTTGACGCGAAAGAACATAAAATTTACAAACTGTTTCTCGATCGCGGGAAGGGAGATCACATCGCGCGGTTCCGGTACGAGCCGAAGACCGCTTTCCCCTTGATCTTTCTGAAAATTTACAACTTCCATCTAACGGCTAGTGTGAGTAAAACGTCCTGCTTGACTCGATTATTGTTACAAGTTTCGCCACCAAAGTCCAAATGCGCAACGGTGAATGTTAGACGCTTTTACATTTACAAACGGGCTCAATAATGTCAGAATTTGGTCAATGCAACGGTTTTCCCTCTATTTAATATTAATACTCGCAGCCTCTCTCGGAGCGAGTGCTCAACAGCGGCCGTTGCTGACCGATGATATCGATATTACGCCTGCCGGCTCCATCGAGATAGGTGCGGGAGTTGAGTTTCTACAGAATGCGAAGTTTCCGTTATCCGGGCTGACAGGAGATCTGACACGCCTCGGCGACATACGGATCAGGACAGGATTTGCTCCAAATGTCGAACTCCAGATCGAGGGAACGCTGCAGAATTTTGTCGCGATCAACAATCGCACACCTTCTAATATTCCTCTGACCGTTGTTGGCAATTCAACCAATGACTTTGACGATTTTACCGTTTCAGCAAAGGTTAAGCTCAGGAACGAGACGAAAAATCTGCCCGCGATCGGCCTTAAATTTGGCTTTCAATTACCGAATACGGATCAAGCCAAAGGTATCGGCACTAATCAGATAAATATATTCAGTAAAGTCATAGTTCAGAAGAAATTCGGCAGCGTTTTGAATCGCACGTCGAAGTTCAATCTTTACGGCAACATCGGCCTCGGCATTATGACGGCTCCGCTGTCCTCGTTTACACAAAACGATGTTCTGCTCTACGGCGTCGCCGGCATTTATCGGGTGACGGGACGGATCAATGTTGTCAGTGAAGTTAACGGACGCGCGAATACCCGCGGCGGTGCGGCTCCTATCGGGACCGAAAGCATTAGCCAATTTCGTGTCGGCACTCAGATAAAGGCCTCAGGATTGCGGTTTGATACTGCAGCAGTAATTGGATTGACACGCTTTAGTCCTCGATCGGGAATTATTTTTGGCGTAACGTACCTCTCACCCTCGATCTTTACACCAGCCCGCTAATTTAATAGATTAATCGGGGAATTTCCGTTGCCTAATTTAGGTGCGGTTGCGATAGCCTTTGTCACGAAATCCTTCGCGATCCCGACTGCCTGGATCAGATCTTTTCCCAACGCTAGATTAGCCGTGATTGCCGCCGCCAGCGTACATCCCGTTCCGTGAGTAGCCGTGGTTTCGATAAACTCGGCTTCAAAAACGGTCAAAACATCGCCTACAAAAAGAAAATCTTTAGCGACACGGTTTTCGCCGTTTTCTCCGTTATCAAAAAAATGTCCGCCTTTGATCAAAACGTTCGACGCTCCAAATGACTGCATTTTTCTAGCCGCTTCACGAATATCGCCCTCGCTCTCGATCGTCATTTTGGTGATTCTTTCGGCTTCCGGAATATTTGGCGTCACAAGATCGGAGAGGGGAAAAAGATAAGTGATGAGTGCCCGCAGAGCTTCGCCGTCTATCAGATCGAATCCGGATGTCGATCGAACTACCGGATCTACAACAACATGCTGGAGCGATCTCTCTCCGATCAACCGTGCCGTTTCAAGAATAACTTCGACGGTCGGAAGCATGCCCGTCTTGACCGCTGCAACTGTGTAGTCATCCAATATTGGTTGGACCTGTCCCCGGACGGTCTCGCCACTTTGGTGAACGGCCCCAAAAACTCCCTTCGTATTTTGAAACGTCAACGAAGCCACCGCTGCAGTCGCGAAACACCCGAACGCGGAAAATGTTTTTATATCGGCGATGATCCCGGCTCCGCCAGACGGGTCAAGTCCGGCAATCGTAAGGCAGACTTTTGGTAATTTTGACATAAAGGTTATTTAATTGAATTCATGATCCGCCGCATCGAATCAACGTCGTTCAATGCCCTAATAGCGGCAAACCCGGCCGCTTTGGTTTCAAGTATCGCAGATAAGTTTGACTCATCCACTCCGCCTAATCCCAACACCGGAAAGCCGTCGAACGCCTTACAGACTATGTCGAAGGCCTCCATCCCTATCGGTGCACCTTTGTCTGCCACCCGAAAAACGGGCCCAAAAACGACGAAGTCGGCCTCTCCTTCTATCGTAGCGCGTATCTCGGACGCAGAGTTTGTCGAAACGCCGATCAAAAAATCTGCTCCAAATTTCTGACGCACCACCGTTGCCGGCAAGGATCGTGTCGTCAAATGAACGCCGTCTGAACCGGCCGCTCTCGCGATGTCCGCTCGATCGTTTATCAACAATCGAGTATCTGTATTGCGCGTGATCGGGACAATGCTGGCGGAGAGGTCGAACAAGTTTTTGGCAGATAATTGCTTCTCCCGAACTTGAATAAGCGAAACGCCCATTTCAACTGCTGCTGTGACGGTTGATATGATCGTCGAGCGGGCAGATTCAAAATTATCA